>NZ_JBIMSN010000034.1:75689-108466 GCF_043944905.1 Antrihabitans spumae | reverse complement strand
TGCACGGTGCCGGGCTGCGGCCGCACTAGGTTCCTGCATGCGCACCACGTTGTCTACTTTTCGCGGGGCGGCCCGACCGATCTCGACAATCTGACCCTGCTCTGCGGTGAGCATCACCGCGCGTTGCACGACGGGTTGTTCACCATCACCGCCGACGGCAATCAGATCTTCACCTTCGCCGACCTCAACGGACGCAGAATCGACTACGCCCCACTGCTGTCCGGCGACGTCGACGACCTCAGCCGCCGTTACCGCCACATCGACCCCGATGCCGTCACTGCCGATTGGTCCGGTGAACCGCTCGATGCCAGCTTCGCCACCGATGTGCTGCTCCGCAACTGGGACCTGGAGAAACGGCGACGCAACACCGACCTGGCGGCGGCGGCCTAGCGCACAGCGGCGCGGAGAGTCCTCAGTACCGCACGACTCGCGACCGGATCGCCGACCGCAATCCGCGCACTGCCGTCCGCGTAGGTTTTGGCAAGGATGCCGACCTCCTCCAGTGCAGACGCGATGCCTGGACCCTTGAGGAACAGGAAGTTCGCGAAGCTACGTGGAACGCGGACGCCCAAGTGCAACAGCGAGTTACGCAGGTATTCGCGTTCGGTCGTGATCCTGGCGACGCGAGCCTTCAGTTCGTGCTCGGCAGCGTAGGACGCGGTGACGGCCGCGACCGCTGCGGAGTTGACCCCGAACGGTAGCTGCCAGCGACGGACGCGCTCGATCAGCTGCGGCGAACCGAAGGCATAGCCGATTCGCAGCCCAGCGAGACCGAAGGCCTTCGAGAACGTACGCAGCACGAGCAGATTGGGGTGCTTCGCGACGAGCGCACGAGCGTCGATCGCGTTCGCAGCATTGACGAACTCGACGTATGCCTCGTCCAGGATCACCGTCACTCGCCGTGGCACCGCAGCGAGGAAGCGCTCCAACTCCGCTGCCGTGACCAGGGTTCCGGTCGGATTGTGCGGTCGGCACACAACGACGAGGCTGGTTCGACGGTCGATCGCCGCAGCCATCGTCCTGAGGTCTTGACGCCCCGCGCTGTCGAGCGGGACCGCCGTCGCCCGCATGCCGACGATCCCGGCCATGATCGGATAGCCGTCGAAGTTGGGCAGTGCGAACACGATCCGGTCGCCCGTCGTCATCACCGACTGCATGATCTGCATCGCGACCCCGGTGGCACCGGACCCGACGACAACTTGATCGGGTGCGACGCCGACGCGGTTGGCGATCACGCGAGGCAAGCGCTCCGGCAGAAACTCCGGATACTTGTTGGCCTGTGCCATCACGCTTGTCAACGCGTCGAGTACCGAAGGCAATGGCGGAAAGGGGTTTTCGCTCAGTCCGAGCTCGAAGTTCCTGCCCGTCAACGCAAACTGCGACGGATCGAACGGAATTGTCGGTTCGAGCATTCCAGCAGTCATAACTTGGGCTCCGCTCCCCATTGCACGGCCGCCGCTGCTGCGAAGTCGCCCGCATGAGCGAACGCCGACATCAGCACGAACGACCCGTTTTTGATTCGTCCAGCTTGGTTTTCTATGTCGAGAGTGATGGGAATGCCTGCACCGAAAAGGTTTCCGCATTCGTCGAACGTGTCGGGATGGCGCTCGGCCGGTAGCTCGAGTGCGTCACCCCAGTTGCGTAGGAACAGTCGGTTCGGCTGATTTGTCACGAACGTATCGACGGTCGATGGCTTGATACCCAGTTCGTCGCACAGCGCGGTTGCGACCTCGGGGACGAGCCGGTTGCCGCGGGCGAAGACCTTCATGATCTTGGCTTCGGTGAAGGCGATTCGCCACTGACCTTCGCCGGGTTCCCAGTACTTGCGAGCAGGCTCGACCTCGCCGGTCATGTCGCCGGCGAACTCGGGATAATTGCGTGCGAGCACGCCGAGTACGGGCGCCTCGTCGGACTTGCGAAGTAGACCGACACCACAACCGTCGCCGGGGATGGTCGCCTGAGCAAGCTTGCGGACCTCCGTCTGCGTCATGCCCTGTCCCGCAGCGTTTTGCACCGCGACAATCAGTGCCGAACGAGCGGTCGTGGTGCTCATGATCATCTGCGCAAGCTGGATCATGTACGGGAACGACGCGCAGCCGCCGTTGTGCACATCGAGGATCCACCCGGGATTCATGCCCATCCGCTTCGCGACCTCGGAGCCACAGCCGAGGACGGGCAGGTCGGGCAGCTGGGTATGGGTGAGCAGGATGTCGACTCCCAAAACCTCTGCCGCACCATGACGTTCGATCAGCGGTGCCATGGCGCGCTCCGCCATGTCGACCGCGGTCTCGTCGGCGGCGACGTGATGACGCCACGTCGGCGCGCGGAACATGATGTTCTTTGCCATGCGGTCGGTCTTGGCGTACTGGGTGAAATACGAGGTGGGCACGCGGTTTTCGGGAAGGTAGCTGGCCACATCGACCAGACTCACCGTTGCGAGGGGCGTCATTTGTTCATCCACTCGGGCTTGATCGGGAGATTGTGCGTCGCCCGGTATTCGCAGATTGCCTTGAGGTTGTCCATTTCGATCTGGTGGCCGGCGGAGAACATGTCCCAGAAGTCACCGACCCACACGGGGCGCGTAGGAGGTGCCGTCTCGGGATACGGGTTCTCGTCGTAGAACGGATGGTGGCAATTCGTCCACAGCACAACCGATCCGGGCTTGTCGAACACCGGCTGAGCATCGACCACCCGAATCAGGTAGATCATCCAGAGGTGCTTGCCCTGATCCCACGCGCAGTGATAGTCGACCGTCATCGCGTCAGGGTTGGCGACCGTCCGCGTGTAGATGCTGGTGTTCTTGCCGATTCGGTCTTCGGCGAGCCACAAACCAGGCTCGTCGGTTTCGACGAAGCCACGCAGGCTGTAGGTCCACTCTTCCAAACTTCTTGTGTCCGAAAGGTATTCGTACACGTCCCGCGGCGGAGCGGCGATGTAGGCATTGACCGGGCAGAACTCGCCGAAGATCTGCTGATGCGGATACACCGACCGCAGCATGTCGACGATGATCGGCGTCGTCTCGTCCTTGTCCGACGTCTCGATCCTGAGTATCCCCTTGATGTCGTCGGACGCGATATCACTGAGCGCGGGAAGTGCGTTGGTCACGTGATCTCTCCTCGATCGCAGGGTGATTGAGAAACGGAACGAAAGGCGGGATTTCGTCGGGGTCGCAGTCCACCGAGATGAACGACGGCCCGTCATGTTCGGAGGCAGCGGCGAGCGCGGCCGTCAATTGCGGTAGGTCTCGTGCCGCGAACGACGGCATCGTGGGAAACATCGCCGCGACACCTTCGCCGATCATCGTCGGCTGGAATCGGTTGAAGCTGTATCGATCCTGATAGAAGAGCTGTTCGCGAGTGAGGCACATGGCGTGGGCGTTGTTGTTGAACACGACGAACGTCACGGGCAGCCGGTGTTCGACCGCCGTGTGAATCTCCATGCCGTGCATGAAGAATGCGCCGTCGCCTGCGATGACGAAGGTCCGCCGCTCGCGTACACAGGACGACCCGATCGCGGCGCCGAAGGCATAGCCCATGCCGCCCATCCCGAGTGCGACGACGAAGCGTCCGCCGTCCGGAATCGGCAGATGGTGCACCACAGACGCTCCGGTGTTGCCTGCATCGGCGAAGACGTCGGCACCCGCGGGAAGGACTGCCGCGATGGCGTCGACAGCGTCGCGATACCGCAGGCCCGGGCCATCGGCTGCCGGAACGGACAGCGTCGTTACGGTATTGGTCGCGATGCTGCGTTCGGGATGTGTAGGAGACCCGAAGGCTTGCGCGAGTTCGGCCAGGGTGCCGCCGAGATCGCTGCTCGTGGCGTGGGTCGATGCTACGAAGGGCTCTTCGGCGCCGATGCTGACGACCGTCGTATCGGCCAGCGCGGCATCGAGACCCGCGCCTGCTGTGGACGGAAGCCGAGTGCCGACCAACAGGCACAGCGCAGAGTTCCGCACCGCTGCAACGAGTTCGGCGTTGCCCATGATTCCGGCAACACCGCAGAAGCCGGGGTCGTTGCTGCCGTAGACGTCTTTCGCATCGGGTGCGACACCGACGGATGCGTCCAAAGCTCCAGCCAGGGTCCGCAATTGCCTGCGCGCATCGTTCCGCGCGACCTGGTCACCCGCGATGATCGTGATCTTGCCGGTTGTGCGGGCGGTTGCGATGGCGTCGGATACGGCAGCCAGACCGACCAGGTCGCGGACGGGACGAACTACCGGCCTGCGGTAGGCGGCCTTCGGGGTGAACGTCGCCTGCTGGATATCCTTGGGAAGCAACAGAATTCCCGGGCCGCCACGCAGCGCAGCACGGACCGCGCGATCGAGCTGCTCCTCGATGTCTTCGACGCGTTCGACCCGTGCGCAGTAGTTGGCGATCTCGGAGAACAGTGCGAGCGCGTTGATCGATCCCGCCTTGCCGCTCGAATCCTGGAATCCACCTTTGCCTTCGACGGTGGTCGGCGACTGACCGATCAGTGCGAGCACGGGAACGCGTGAGGTGAACGACTCCGCGAGTCCCGCCACCAGGTTCATCGCGCCGCCACCCGAGGTTGCTGCCACGACGCCGAGGCCACTCGACGAGCGGGCGTAACCGTCGGCCATCGTCGCTGCCGAGAATTCGTGCTTCGCGACGATCCCCGTGACGGGGCTGTCGGTGGCGAAGATGGCGTCGTAGAGGTCCTCGATATTGGCGCCGTCGACGCCGAAGACGTGGTGCACACCGAGTGCGGCGATCGCATCGACCAGGTAGTCGACTACCCGCTGAGGTCGCGGCTCTCGGTCACGTGTGGCCGCATCCATTCCTCGCTCCTCCCGGTGGGTCCGTTGTGCTTCGTCTAGTGATACGAAGCTCAGCACCGGATGGTTCAGACTGTTCCGATGAGGAGCATCTGACCGGGCAGACCATTGCGCGATCTGCGATTGAATCCTATCGATGTTTGTTGTTACCCGAGCGGCAAGCAACCCGAACCGGTGTTGATTGCGTTCACGACAGTGACGTTCAGGTCGATCAACGACATCGTCCACGCCTCCTCATCGTTCGAGTTGAAGCCGGTGTAGAAGGCAGTCAATTTGTGTGCGCCAGCCTGTGCTTGCGTTGGCGTCCACACAACACTCGCTTTACCACTCCTTAGCTCCAGTTGACCGAGGTCAACGGAGTTGTCCAGCGAGAAGTAGACGTCCCCTTTGTCGATCGGGGGAGGAGTGGAAGTGACGGTGGCGGTCAGCGTCACGGCGCACCCAGTCCCGATAGTTCCGCTCGGGACCAGGCTGATTGCAGTTTGGTAGACGGGAATCGCGGCGGCCGATGGCGCACCGATGACGAGGGCGGAGAAAGCGGCGGCGGTTACGAACGCGGCACGAAGCATGCGAGCAAGTATCCTCCACAATCTCGCGGGCAACCCCGAATACGCCTCATCGAGATACTCGCTTCGGACCCGACAACCGTGCGTCAATTCGCCGAGTTGCCGCGCGATGTGAGCGAGTCGCCCCCGGCATGGGATCGCGTTCCCTGAAAGGATGCGACCTGGCAGCTCGTCTGTCAGGCATCAGTCAAAGCGAATACCGGGGGAGTTTCATGCGAATCGTTGCTGTTCTGTGCGGTCTTGTCGTCAGCCTCGTTGGGTTGGCGATGGTGGTCGCGGGCGTCTTGGGATATCTCGCGAAGGAGGCGGATGTCGAGTGCCGGACACAAGACGGAAAGACGACTTTGGTCAATCGGATGAGTCCGAGTGAAACCTGCGAGGACCGCAATTACGAGGAACAACGAGCCGAGAATCAGAAAGGTGACGCTGCGGTCGGAGCTGCTGGGTTCAGCCTCGTGGTCCTCGGCGCGCTGGGTGGCATCGGAGTCGCACTCTGTTTGGCCGGAAGCCGTCCGCCGGTCGTCGTAACGACCCAGCAGTCGTCGAACTATCCGCCTCGTTGGGCGAACCAGGCTCCGCGACCTTTGGGTACGTCGCAGTTCACCGCGCCACCGGCGAGTACTCCGCCGACGTAACAGAACTGCGGCGCAGCCGGCGTCGAGAGGTCTACCGTTGGAGCGATGAAGCGGATCACCCATCCCGATGGCTTTCTCGCACCCGCCTATACGGCTCGCCTCGATACCGAACCTGTTCCGGCGCTTCGGCTTCCGGATTCGGAGATGCATCCCGAGGTGGCGTATCGATACATCCACGACGAGCTGATGCTCGACGGAAGTTCGCGACTGAATCTCGCGACGTTCGTGACGACCTGGATGGAACCGCAGGCCGAGCGGCTGATGGCGGAGACGTTCGACAAGAACATGATCGACAAGGACGAGTATCCGGCGACGGCGTCGATCGAGGAGCGTTGCGTCAACATGGTCGCCGACCTCTTTCACGCGCCGGATTTGGATCCGACGGATTCGAGATCGGCGACGGGTGTGTCGACGATCGGATCGAGCGAGGCAGTCATGCTCGCGGGCCTTGCGTTGAAGTGGCGTTGGCGTGAGGCGCGGTCGGGGAAAGATACGACCAAGCCGAATCTTGTTCTCGGCAGCAATGTTCAGGTCGTGTGGGAGAAGTTCTGCAAATACTTCGACGTCGAGGCGAAGTACCTGCCGATGACTCGTGATCGGTATGTCATCACGCCCGAGCAGGTGCTCGACGCCGTGGACGAGAACACGATCGGCGTCGTCGCCATCCTCGGAACGACGTACACGGGCGAGTTGGAGCCGATCGCCGAGATAGCGGCAGCGCTCGACAAGTTGGCTGCCGACGGCGGACCCGACATTCCGCTGCATGTCGACGCGGCGAGTGGTGGTTTCGTCGTTCCATTTCTGGATCCGGATCTGTTGTGGGACTTTCGGGTTCCGCGCGTGGTGTCGATCAACGCGAGCGGCCACAAGTACGGCCTCACGTACCCGGGCATCGGCTTCGTCGTATGGCGTAGCCGCGAGCACCTGCCCGAGGACCTGGTCTTCCACGTCAACTATCTCGGCGGCGACATGCCGACCTTCACCCTGAACTTTTCACGTCCGGGCAACCAGGTGGTCGGGCAGTACTACAACTTCATCAGGCTTGGCCGCGGCGGCTATACCGCGATCATGGAGACGTTGCGCGACACGGCAGTTCGGGTCAGTGGCAAGCTCGCGGAGTTACCCGAGGTCGAGGTGATCACCGATGGGTCGGCAATTCCGGTGGTGACGTTCAAGCTGCAGGCTGAGTGCGGCTTCACGGTCTTCGACATCTCACATGAACTGCGCACCGGCGGTTGGCAGGTGCCCGCGTACACGATGCCCGCGGATGCGGAGGATGTCGCGGTGTTGCGGATCGTGTTCCGGGAGGGCTTCAGTGCGGACCTCGGTCACATGCTGATGGTGGCGATCAAGGCGGTCGTCGCTGAACTCCGGCAGCGGGGGCTCAACGGGCATTCACACGCGGCGCATTTCGCCCATTAGTCGTGAGTCCTTTCGGAGGGCGGGCCCACCGAAAGGACTCACGAGCGGCGAAGCCGCCTCAGCCGCCTCAGTTTCTTTCGACCTCGATGGGGTGGGTCGCGAGCATGGCAAGGGGTAGCGGTTGGCGTCTGAGGACGCTTGCCCACAGGTCGACGCGCGGCGGACCGATCAGATCGGATGCCAACGCCGACAACACCATCCAGTCCTGTCGTTCCAGCTCGCCTTCGAGCTGCCCGAACGTCCACCCCGAGTAGCCCGCGAAGATGCGGACGCCCTCCACCAGCGGGCGGATCTCGTCAGGATCGGAATCGAGGTCGACCATCGCGACGCGACCATCCACTCGCCGCAGCCCTGGAACGTCGTCGATGTCGACGCCGACACGCAGCGTCGCAAGGCAGAGCGCCGCATCACGCTTGACCGGACCGCCGACGTACAGCGCGCGCGGACGCGACACGAGGCTGGACCACTGCGGCAGAACGTTGTGCACTGCCGTGTCGCTGGGCCGATTGATCACGACGCCCAAGCTGCCCGAGTCGTTGTGCTCGATGATGTAGATGACGGTTCTTCGAAAGGCAGGCTCGACAAGTTCTGTCGAGGCAACCAGCAGGCTGCCTGGGCGCACGACTGATTCGGGCTCCCAATGGTCTGCCGAGAGGCCTTCGCCGCGGCGTGCTGCTCCACCGTCGCTGCGCTCGCCCCAATCGTCCCGGGTTGTCTGGTCGTCGGGTTCGTCTCCCTGTGCCACCAAGACATCATCGCACCGTTCCGGCGGGGTTGTCCGTTAAGACGCTCGCAGAGATTGCGCCGAGAATTCAGACGAGACCGATCGATTCCAGAAGCACCTCGAGATGGTGGGCAAACAGGGCGGATTTGTCGCTGAACGTATGCGGTCCGTATTGGTCGAATACTTCGAAATTCACGACGCCGAATAGCCCTGCCCACGCGAAGACGCCGCGGGCGATGAGCTCGTCCGGAGCCTCGAGGTCGAACTGGGTGCGGATCGCGGCGAAGCTGCGATGCAGCTCGGCGGGTGCGGCGACGGTGGTCGGAATCGTCAGATTGCCGCTGCGGTATGCGCGTTCGTACAGGCCGACCAATGCGGTGATCACGCGCGTGCCCGGTCCGGTCGTCTGTTCGGCGGGAGCTGCGTAGCCGGGGACGGGGCTGCCGAACAACAGTGCGTAGCGAGCCGGTTCCCGTAGCGCCCAACTGCGGACCGACCAGCCGATTGCGCGGAACTGCTCTCGGTAGTCGTCGGCCGGCGCGACGGCGAGTGCGGCGTCCACCTCGTCGCCGAGTTCGTCGTAGGCGTCGACGACCAACAGGGTCAGCAGTTCGTCGCGACTTTTGACGTAGCGATAGACCGCCGACGAGACGACGCCGAGGTCGCGCGCGACGGCACGCAGTGAGAGTGCTGCAGCACCCTCTTTGGCCAGATGATCTCGACCGATCCGCGTGATGTCTTCGAGCGTTTGTACCCGGGCACGCTCACGTGGAGTGCTGGTCATAGGCGTCAGCTTGCACTGTCGATAAGAGCGGTGTCAACAAAAGAGAGCAGTGCTCTTGACTTGAGAACGGAATGGGTGCATGCTTGCAATCGAACCGAGAGCAGTGCTCACAAACGAGATCAGGGGAACGAAATGGCCGGAATACATGTCGTCAACGGAGCAGGACAGGTCGGAACCAACATTGCCGAGCAGTTGGCGGCACAGGGCCATCAGGTTCGAATCCTGACCAGGTCCGGCAGTGGACCCGAGCACGCGCTGATCGAACGCCGCAAGACCGATGTGTCCAAGCCCGAGCAGCTTGCCGCCGCCTTCGACGGTGCGGTGGCCGTCTACCACTGCATTCATGGATCGGCCTACACAGCCAAGGCATGGCGGGCCGAGTTGCCGGTCGCCGAGCAGGCGGTACTGGAAGCAGCGGGTCGGGTCGACGCCGTCGTCGTCTTCCCCGAGAGTCTCTACTCCTACGGCCATGTCGACGGTCCGATCACGGAAGACACTCCGCGCAACGCGACGAAAGGCAAACTCGGCATCCGCACCGAGCTGCTGCGCGCCCGCGAAGAGTCCGCAACCAACACCGTCAGCGTCGCGGCATCGGACTTCTTCGGTCCGCACGTGATGATGTCGCACGCAGGCGAGCGCATGATTCCAACGGTCTTGGCTGGCAAGACGATGCGCGTCATCGGCAGCCTCGACATGCCGCACTCGTTCACCTACGTCCCGGACTTGGCGAGCGCGATGATCGCTGCGGCGACCAACCCGGAGCTGTGGAACGGCTTCTATCACGCACCGACCGCACCGGCGGTGACACAGCGAGAGCTGATCGAAGCCGTTGCCCGCGCGGGGGACGTGCCGACTCCCAAGATGTCGGCGATCCCGGCCTGGGTGTTGCACGTCGGCGGCGTCGTGTCGACGGATTCGCGGGAACTCGCCGAGACGTCGTATCAGTTCAGCAAGCCGTTCGTGGTCGACTCCTCACGTAGCGAGGCGGTCCTCGGGGTGAGCCCGACCCCGTTCGACACGGCGATCAAGCAGACCGTCGAATGGTGGCGAGCCCGTCAGGCGTGAAACGCGACGAATCCTCGATAATGCCCGCGGCTCGATGTCTCGGGCATTATCGAGGTCGTGCGCACAACGCTTCTCGCCGTCGGGGCGAGCTTGACCATGATTCTCACCGCGTGTGGCGACAGCGGTCCAGACCAGCCGCAGACGCTTGGCGAACAGTTCGCGAATGCGCTGAACAGCGACGATGTGGGAGCCGCAGCAGCGTTGACCTCCGACCCAGCCCAGGCAACGACCGCCATAACCCAGATGTACGACGGGCTCGGCAAGGAAGTGCAGTTCGATGTCGACAAGACGGGAACGTCCGGCGACGACGACACGATCACCTTTGCCGCCAACTGGAAACTCGGCGGAGGTGACTCGCCGAAAGAGTGGAAGTACACGACAACCGCGACAGCGACCGATGGTGCCGAGGGCTGGCGGATCACCTGGGACCCGTCCGTTCTGGCACCGTTCGAAGCCGGCAACTCCGGCTCACTGATCTACCGCGCGACGTATCCGAAACCTGCTCGTGTAGCCGACAGCGCTGGTCGTGATCTGTTGACGCAGCAGGTCGTGACGCTGGTCAACGTGTCGCCGACCGCGGACACCGCTGCGGTAGCCGCGCTGCTCACCCCCGTCGCGCCGACCGTCACCGCGCAGACGATGCAGACCGATCTTGCTGCGGCAGAAGGCAAACCGATCACTCCGGTCGCTCTTCGCGAACAGGATGCGACACCGATTTCGGCTGCACTCGCTGCGATTCCGGGTGTCGAACTCGTGCAACAGACCCGGCTGCTCACCGCCGACCGCGCGCTCACCTCGCCTGCGTTCAACGGGCTGAGCGAACTGTGGCAGGAAGCCAACGACGCAGCGGCCGGTTGGGAGGTCGCGTCCATCGCACCCGACGGCACCGCAGAGCGCCTGATCGGCGAAGACGCCAAGACAACGCCGGACATCGCGACGACACTCGACACGAACCTGCAGGTCGCTGCCGAAGCTGCGCTCGCTCCCATTCAGCAGCCTGCAGCGATCGTGGCGATCGAGCCGTCGACCGGCGGAATTCTCGGCGTCGCACAAAACGCATCCGCCGATGCCCAAGGTCCGATCGCCCTCACCGGGCTCTACCCGCCGGGTTCCACGTTCAAGACCGTGACTGCGTCGGCCGCGTTGCAAGCGGGGACTGTCACGCCGGACACCGTGCTGCCGTGCCCCGGCACGGAGAACATCGAAGGTCGGCAGATCCCGAACGACGAGAACTTCGACCTCGGCCAGGTGCCGTTCCACACCGCGTTCGCGCGGTCGTGCAACACGACGTTGGGGCGCCTCGCTGTCGCCCTTCCGCCTGATGCGTTGACCAAGGCCGCGGCGCAGTTCGGTCTCGGCGTCGACTACGTCACCCCCGGCCTTACGACTGTCACCGGCTCGGTTCCTCCGGCCGACACACCTGCGGAGCGAGTCGAATCCGGCATTGGTCAGGGCAAGGTGACGGCGTCGCCGTTCGGTATGGCGCTCGTCGCGTCGTCGATCGCCAACAACGGCGTACGCGCTCCGATGATCGTCCAAGGGAAGCCGGGAACCGGCGACAAAACGCCGGACCAGCTTCCAGCGAACATATCGTCAGAGCTTCTGACGATGATGCGAGAGACGGTCACCGGCGGAACGGCGACGATTCTGAACGACATTCCCGACCTGCGCGGCAAGACCGGAACCGCCGAACATGGCAACGGCCCTGCACACGGCTGGTTCGTCGGAATCGTGGGCGGCGTCGCGTTTGCGGTGTTCGTTTCCGACGCCGACAGTTCAGGGCCGGCTTTGGAGGCCGCTGGCCGCTTCCTTCGATCGGAACAGTTTCGCGCGCGCTAGGACGTACCTGTGCCGTGCTCGCCGGCGACGAGGTCCCGCATTCGGTTCCAGCGGGCGTTGTACTCTTCGCCGAATCGGGCCCGAGCGCGCTGCATCCGAGCCGGTTTCGTGGCGTAACGACGACGTGCCCACCACGAATCCGGTTTGGCGAGGCGCAGCGCGCCGATGATCGCGATCGGTTCGACCATGACGCCGACGATTCCGGTGACGAATTTTCCCTTGAGCATGCAGACCACCGATATCGCCAACCCGATGAGCAGATAGCAGATCGACAGCCACCAACCCGATGAGCCGATCGTGCCGCTGACAAATTCCGAGCCTCCGATGAGCACACCGGTGATTGCCAATGCGCAGAAGATCGCGTCGATCGATTTGCGTCCGTCGGTACTCCAATACACGTCGTCGAGGTGCAGCCACAGAGCGAATTCGTCGAGGGTGAGGGCAAGTCCAATACCGAAGGCGGCCGAAAAGATGTTCAGGGCAGCGCCTTCGGGCGTCGTGGCGATCAGTGCGACCCCGACGATGGCCATCAGCAGGATTCCGAAGACCTGATGATGGATGTGGACACCGCCGATGTTGATGTCGCGAAATACTTCGGTCGTGGCTCCCGACTCGACCTCGGTAGTGCTCTCCGACGGTTCGCGAGTCGAACGGGCGCGAATGTGTCGCGTGACCAGTCGCGTCGCCACGAAGGTGACGAGTACTGCGACGAACAACCACATCACGGGGACCAGCAACCGGTCGTTGCCGGCGCCGAAATTCAGCTCGATCACCTGTCGACGATAGTTGGCCTGTTCTTCACTCCGTGGCGATATTGTGATGCCATCGTGCGGCGCGGTTGCTTGTTACTGATGTGACAAGAGTGGAGATTGTTACTCATGGGGTTTGAGATATCTCGTCGGGTGGGCGTGACCGGCGCAACTGCCGCGGTGGCGGTTGCGGCATTGGTAGCGACCCTGGGGTCGTATGCCGTCGGTCGAGAAGCGAGCGAAGCCGAACGGCTGGTCGAGCACTTTGCGGAGGCCCTCGACAGTCAGGACGTCGGCGGTGCGGCGTCGCTGACGTCGTACCCGAATGCAGCCTCGGCATCGATCCAGCAAATATTCGACGGTCTGCATCCGGAGAGCGTCGACTACAAAGTCAGTCAGTTCATCGGACTCGACGAGGCATCCGGTTTCTTCACCCTCGACGCCGTCTGGGATTTCGGCCGCGACCGCAACTGGACCTACAGCGTCTCGGGAAGTGTCCGCAAACTTGCCGTCGGCTGGCGGATCTCCTGGGAGCCGTCCGTCGTGATGCCCGAACTCGGACACAGTCGAGCCGTCAACCTCGTCCGCACGGATGCGGCGGCGCCCCGAGTCGTCGACGCCTCCGGCGCGGTCTTGATGGACGAGCAGACGATCAATGCCATCAGGCTCGATCCCGCGCACATGCCGGACCCCGTCGCATCGACGACCGCACTCGCGAAGGCGATCGAGCCGGTCGCACCGCTGATCACGTCGCAGTCGTTGTTGCAGGATCTGGTTGTGGCACAGGGTAAATCGATCACGGCGGTGACACTGCGTGACGCGGACTTCGAGATCCTCGAGCCCGAGTTGAGTCCGATCCCCGGCGTCGTACTGGAAAAGCAGCCGAAACTGATCGCAACCGACCGGCGCGTCGTCTCGCCAGTTCTCGACGGACTCCGCAACGTCTGGCAGGCCAATCGCGACGCGACCTCGGGTTGGGCAGTACGAATCTCCGAACGCAGCGGTGGTGAGCCGATCCAGATGGCAGGCTTCCAAGGACCTCCGGGCCCGGACGTCGCCGCAACACTCGATCCGAAGCTGCAGCTCGCTGCCGAAGATGCGGTCGTCAGCGTCGGCACACCGGCGACGATCGTCGCGATTCAGCCGTCGACCGGCGCTGTTCTCGCGGTCGCGCAGAACAGCTACGCCACCGATATCGGACCGATCTCGTTGACCGGACTGTTTCCGGCAGGCTCGAACCTCGAACTTTTCCGCGACGCCGCCGCTGCGATGAAAGGTGTAGCGCCGAGCAATGTTTCGGCATCGGACATCCTCGATGCAGCGAGCGACCTCGGCATCGGCGTCGATTTCGACGTGCCGGGGTTGGACGAAGTCACCGGTAGTTTGCCGGGCGACGGGTCCGGGATGGAAGGTATTCGCGAGCGAAAGCCCAAGTCGGACGCGGTTATGGTCAGTCCGTTCGGAATGGCCGTCGTGTCTGCGTCGATCGCTCGCGGTGCACCGACGGCACCGATGATCGCCTATGGCCAACCCAGCACCGCGGACACCGAGCAGGAGCCGCTTCGAGCCGACATGGTCGAGCGGTTGCGTGGACTGATGCGCGACGCGGCAAAGACTCCCGACCTCGAGAGCCTGCGATCGATGCCGGATGTGGCTGCCTATCCTGCGTCCAACGGTGGCGATCAGTGGCTGATCGGAAATCGCGGCGACCTGGCGTTCGCCGTGTTCATCCAGGATGCGGACGGCTCCGATCAGGCCGCGAAGATGACTACTCGGATGTTCCGCGCGCTGTCGAAGCCTCAGCCCTAGTCCGGCGCGAGTCGACCGCGCGGTAGACAGCGCGCCAGCCGATCAGGAAAACCCCGAGCACGGTCGTCGCCACGATGATGAAACTGGTTGCCGTTCCCTGACCGCTGACGGCGCGCAACACCATGCCGACCACGACGGTCGTGACCCAGACGAGGATGCCGGTCGGGAGTACCAGTTCGGGGATGAACTTCTCCCTGTACAGCGCGATCGTGGCCAGCCAGCTGACCCCGAGGCCGGCGAGGAACGGCCACACCGTGCCCAACAGGCCGAAAATGGCGTTGGACTCGTCGTGGCTGCGTCGACCGATCACGCAGAAAACCACAACGAGTCCAACGTCGAGAGCAAGTGCAGGGGCGTGCCGCTTCATACGAACAAGCGTAGGCGGCAAGCCGCTCGTGAGTCTTTTCGGTGGTCCCGACCTCCGAAAAGACTCACGAGGCGCGGAGCGCCTATGCCTCTTTTGCAACCTCGATTTCGAGGACGAGGTTGATCTTGTCGCCGACAACCGCGCCACCGTTGGCGAGCGGCATGTCGATGGTGATGCCGAAGTCACGGCGATTGATCGTGGTCTTTGCTTCGAAGCCTGCGACCGGGCCGTTGCCCATGCCCTCGTTGACGCCGTTGAACTCGACCTCGAGGGAGACCGGCTTGGTGACGCCGTGGATCGTGAAGTCGCCGTCGACAACGAAGTCGTCACCGTTGACGCGGAAACCGGTCGACTTGAACGTCGCGGTCGGGAACTCTTCGGCGTGGAAGAAGTCGGCGGTGCGGAGGTGGCCGTCACGCTGCTCGTTGTCGGTGGTGACACTGGCGACCTTGATCTCGGCCTCGGCGGAGGCGGTGCCGTCTTCGTTGATGACGAGCTTGCCGGAGAAGTCGGTGAAACGGCCGCGGACCTTGCTCACCATCAGGTGGCGAACCGAGAAGCCGAGAGTCGAATGGCTGGCATCGATGTTCCAGGTGCCTGCTGCGAGCTTGGTGGTGGTTGCGGTGGTCATATTTGCTCCTGTGTGGTTGAGGTTTCAACTAATACTATACCTCAATCGGACTGCGGTCCGCTTTATTCCCTGGGTCTTGAATCGGTAGATCGAAGAGTCAGCGGATCGGGCGTTCCAGCTCCGCTGCGAAGTCGACGTCCTCGTGCTGATGCCGCCGGAACAGGAACAGGAAAACGATCCAGCCGACAAGCGCGACCAGAATGAAGCTGACCCCGCGATAGACGAACGCCGCTGCGACGGCCTGAGAGGCAGGCAGAGCAGCCGCCGAGGTCAGCGTCGCGATCAAGGTCGCGTCCACGTAGACGAGGCCACCCGGCGCGAACGGCACAGTCCCGACCGCCTTGCCGATCGCGAAAGTGATGAGCAAACCGGCGAGCGTCGGATCCGCGCCGATGGCATAACAGGCGAACGCCAGACAGGCGACGTCGCCACCACGATGGGTGACCGCCCAGACGATCGAGAGCCCGCCGTCACGTACGCCGAGCTTCACCGACTCGATTTGATCGATCACTTCGCGAACGCGCTTCATCCCGGCGTCCAACCGTTGCTTGCGAATCCGGTTGTACTTGCCGACCAACCAGCCGACCGCGCGCTCGAGACTGTCCGGATGCGTCGAGGCATACTGACCCGCGTAGATCAGTGCGACCATGCCGCCGATCGAGATGATCAGCGTGAACGGACTCACCGAGCCACCGACCGCGATCGCGCCGGCGAGACCGATGAGGGCGAGCCCAGAGGCCGCGATGACGCCGGATATCGCGAGTTGCCAGGACGCGACGATCGGACTTGCACCCCACCGACGAGTCTCGCGATAGGAGAACGCCGTCGAGAAGACCTGACCCGCGGGCAGCGTCACCGACATCGCGGTGCTGGCGTAGATGACGGCAACCGATTTACGTTGACTGACCGGAACGCCACCCGCCCGCAGCAATTGGCGTTGCAATGCACCGAAGCCGCTCAGCGACACGGCCTGCGCCGCGATACATGCGCTCAACCAGCCCCAATGGATCTCACTCAGGCTCTTCCACGATTCGTGCAACCGTGGCCACAGATAGATCGCTTCGCCGGTCAACAAGGCAAGCAATGCGATTCCGGCAACCCACTTGACCCACCGAAATCTGCCCCGCTTCGGCGCGGGCTCGGCATCGGGCGCGTCAGGTCCGGGCTGTGCCACACCTTTAGAGTAGCGAACGAGGTACTGCGATCTAGCTGGGAAGTACCGGAGACGCCAAGTGTGTCCGCCTGCGACGACCCCGCAATTGCACTTCTTCGCCGAGTTCCCAGTTGCTCTGCTCGTCCTCGTCCGCGAAATACAGTGCGCTGCTCGACGCAAGAACACGCGCCGGTTGGAGCTTCGCCAGCTCTGTCAATCGCGAAGCCTCGTTGACCGGATCGCCGATCACCGTGTACTCGAACCGATTTGCGGCGCCGATGTTTCCGGCGACGGCAAGTCCGGCGGAGACACCGATGCCGATGTCGAGTCCGACGACTTTGCTGAGCTCGATCCGCATGTCTCGTGCGGCCGCAAGAGCAGCGGTCGGCGCGTCCGGACGATCGAGTGGCGCACCGAAAATCGCAAGCGCGGCATCACCCATGAACTTGTTGACGAAGCCGTGATGCCGGTCGACCACCTCGACGACGATCCGGAAGAACTCGTTGAGCAAGCTGACGACCTCGGTGGGGGGTCGCTCCGCCGCCGTCGCCGTCGACCCGACCATGTCGACGAAAAGCACAGCGACGAAACGGGTCTCACCGCCGAGCTCGGTACCGAACTGCAGCGCACGCCGCGCCACGTCCTCGCCGACGTGCTGGCCGAACAGCTCCTGTAGAACTCTGCGCTCGGACGCTTCCTCCATCATCCTGTTGAACCCGACCTGCAGCCGTCCGATCTCGCTACCGTCGAACACCTCGACCGAAACGTCCGGCTCACCCTCCTGCACCTTGTCGATGGCCCTGGTGAGTTGGCGGATGGGATCGGAAATGCTGCCGCTGGTCAGCATCGACAGCGCGAATGCCTGCACGATCACGACGATCGTCAGCAGCAGGACGGCGACAGCGAGCGAGTTGGACGAGTATTCGAGGTCCGTCGAAATCTGCGTGACGCACAGCAACACGATCGCGATCGAGGGCGCGAGTGTGCCGAGCCCCCAGGTCATCGCCATCCGGGTACCGATGCCGGGAGTGAGGGTACGGTCGAAACTGCCTTCGCTCAACGCTTTTGCCGCAACCGGGCGCAGAATGCGCTCGCCGAGCATGTAGGAGAAGCCGAACACGATGACCGCACCCATGATGTAGGTCATGATCACGGCTGCCGACAACTCCGGCGCACTCGGAATCGCGAGGATCGCGAACGCGGTGCCGCCGAAGATCCACAGGATCAAGTGCACTATCGCCTGCCGAAGCGGTGCGTGCAGCGCGGCCATCTGTTCGCGCCGACTCGGCGGACCACCCCGCAACTGCCATCGCACGACCGGGCTGAGCATAAACGCCGACGACCCCAAACTCACGAGCGCGCCGACACCGAGCAGGGCGGCGATGATCGTCGCGCTACGCCTGCGGTCCGAGATCACCGCCGACGATTGGGGAACGGGAAGGCCGTGCTGAATGAAGGCGTAGACGAGCAGTACTCCGAAGCCGTTTGCCAAGGCCATCGAGACGACATAGAGCGGCCAGCGAGTATGCATCGTCTGTTTGACCGCTTCGAGTGGCGCTGACACGGAACCAATTTAGCGTTCCCGGTGTGCGTACCGCCCGGTGATGGTCTTTCCCGATAGGCTCGGCGCAATGAATGCCCAGGTACCCGCGTCAGAACCGGCTCCGAAATCGCATGCGGATTCGGTGCATCCGCTGGTTCGGGTAGGCGCCGAATGGACGTGGCGGTTGCTCGTTCTGTTCGCGGGACTGCTTGCGATCGGCTACATCGTCCAAGAGCTCGCGACGGTGATGATTCCGCTTGCGATCGCGCTCCTCGGGGCCGCGATGCTCGCACCGATGGTGAATTGGATGCAACGACAAGGGGTTCCGAGGTCCGCGGCTGTCGTTGTCGCCATCGTCGGTTCGATCAGTGTGCTCGCAGGCATTCTGACCTTCGTGGTCGAGCAGTTCATCGAAGGTCTGCCCCAGTTGGTCAGCCAGTTCTCGACGAGCATCCAGCAGGTCCAGAATTGGCTCACCGACGGGCCCCTGCACTTCAGCGAAGACCAGATCCGCAGCGGCGGCGATTCACTGCGCCAAGCGCTGGAGTCGAATCAGGATTCGCTGACCAGCGGCGCACTGACGACCGCGGCCGTCATCGGTGAAATCCTGACGGGTTCGTTGCTCGCATTGTTCATTCTGATCTTCTTCCTCTACGGCGGCGAACAGATCTGGGAGTTCGTGACGCGAATCGTGCCGACCGACTCGCGTCGCCGGGTTCGGGTCGCAGGTAGGCAGGGCTTCGGTTCCCTCGTCGGTTTCGTACGCGCGACGGTCGCTGTGGCGGCGGTCGATGCGATCGGTATCGGCGCGGGACTGGCAATACTCGGTGTGCCCCTTGCGCTGCCTTTGGCATCACTGGTGTTCATCGGCGCCTTCGTTCCGATCATCGGCGCTTTCGTCGCCGGTTTCGTCGCCGTCTTCATCGCCCTCGTGACCAAGGGCCTACTCACTGCTCTGATCACGTTCGGCATCATCGTCGCGGTGATGCAGTTGGAAGGCCATGTGCTGCAGCCGCTTCTGCTGGGTCGCGCGGTCCGGGTGCATCCGCTGGCCGTTGTTCTTGCGATCACCGCGGGCCTCGTCGTTGCGGGCATCGCAGGCGCGTTGTTCGCCGTTCCGCTCGTCGCCTTCTTGAACACCGCCATCAGGTCGCTGCTCGCCGACGAGCCCGACGAGGTTTTCGAGGAGCAGACTGCCGATATGGTGACAGGTCCATCGTTCGCGGCGACACCCGACGAGCCTGACAAGCCCGATAAACCCGATGAACCAGCAGGGTAGGGGTGAGCGCAGGCTGCACCGCGGGCGCGAGCGCCGCAAGCTGAACCTGCGCGCCGTTACGGGCGTGGAGGCCGATCCTGTTGCGCCACTCTGGCGAGCGTCGCAAGCGTTCCGGCTGCTCACCTTGGTTTACGCCGCGTCCTACCAGTTCAGCGTGGTCGACAACTATACGAATCAGCGTCTCGCCTGGTTCTTCTTCGCGTTGATGGCGGTGTGGACCGGAGTGTCTGCTCTCGCGTTGAGTATCGATTCGGTACCCCGCTGGTGGATCGTGGTCGCCGACCAGGTGATCGTCGCTGGGCTGATGCTTGCGACCAAGCTTGTCGCCGATCATGACTGGTACACAAGCAACCAGACGCTGCCGACGACGCTGTGGGGTGCCAACGCGGTGCTTTCCGCGGCAATCCTGTGCGGACCGTGGATCGGCGTGGTGTCGGGCCTCGCTGTCGCACTGCTGAGTCTCGGTGTGCAGGAACGCATCACCCTGGAACTGGGCGGTGACGCGACGGTACCGATGCTGGTCTCGGTAGGGCTGGCCATCGGGCTGGCATCGAGTGCGGCCACCCGTGCGCACGGGCAACTCGAGCGTGCTGTCCGGCTCGCCGCAGCCACCGAGGAACGCGAGCGACTTGCTCGTGAAGTCCACGACGGGGTGCTGCAGGTGCTCGCCTACGTGCAGCGACGCGGCGCCGAAATAGGCGGTCCGGCAGCAGAACTCGCTGCCAAGGCTGGTGAACAGGAAGTCGCCCTTCGGATGTTGATCTCGGAACAGGGCGCAGGCGCGGAGTCCGACGCGGGCGGTGGCGCCATCGATCTGTGTCCGCTGCTGCGATCGCAAGCGCGGCCGCTGGTTGCGGTGTCCACTCCTGCCGATCCGGTGCTTGTCGGACGCTTCATCGGTACCGAGTTGGCTGCTGCGGTTGCGACCGCACTGTCGAACGTCGAACTCCACGCCGGAGCCGGCGCGAAAGCGTATGTGCTGCTGGAGGATATGGGCAGCGAGATCATCCTCAGCGTCCGTGACGACGGCAGTGGGATCGCCGCCGGCCGGCTGGCGGAGGCCGAAGCCGAAGGGCGGCTCGGTGTTTCGAAATCGATCTGTGGGCGCGTCGAAGCGCTCGGTGGCACCGCCACGCTGGTGACCGAGCCGGGCGGCGGGACAGAATGGGAATTCACGGTGCCCCGAGAGACGACGGACATCGGCAAACATCGTTAGCGGAAGGGTGGCACACGTGGCTGAAGCGGATCAGGTGTTTGTGATGGTTGTCGACGATCATCCGATGTGGCGCGACGGAGTGTCCCGCGACCTCGAGGCTGCGGGGTTCACCGTCGTGGCGACAGCAGACGGCGTCGGCACGGCAAGCCGCCGAGCGGCTGCCGTGCAACCAGACGTCGTGCTCATGGATATGCAGCTCATCGACGGCAACGGCGCCGAGGCAACCGCGAAGGTGCTCGACGTGTCGCCGAACAGTCGCGTCCTTGTGCTTTCCGCGTCCGTCGAACGGGAGGACGTACTCGATGCGATCAAAGCCGGCGCGTCGGGTTATCTCGTCAAGAGCGCGTCGGCCACGGAGCTGATCGACGCCGTTCGCGCAACCGCGGCAGGTCAACCGGTGTTCACCCCTGGGCTGGCAGGTTTGGTGCTCGGGGAGTATCGGCGGATGGCGACGGCACCGGCCGACGAGCGCACACCCGAAGTTCCGGCCCTGACCGAGCGGGAGACGGAGGTGCTCCGGATGGTCGCAAAAGGCCTGAGTGCGAAGCAGATTGCGACGAGGCTGACGTTGAGTCACCGCACCGTCGAAAACCATGTACAGGCGACGTTGCGCAAGCTGCAGCTCGCCAACCGAGTCGAGCTGACGCGCTACGCAATCGAGCAAGGTCTCGAATAACACCTATTCTGGATTTATGGACGCCAGAGACTTGCGGGTATCGGACGCCGAACGCGAACACGTCGGGCGGATACTGCAGAGCGCGGTGGGGCAGGGCATGCTGTCGCTCGGCGAATTCACCGAACGAATGGACACCGCGCTTGCGGCGAAAACGCGCGCCGAGCTCAACATAGTGCTGGTCGATCTGCCTGGAGTGCGCCTGGTCGGTGCCGAGACAGCCAATCGTGGGTACACCGCCCCGCAACCGAACTCGGGTCCACAGCAGCCGCAGCCCGCGGTCGCGCACGGTGAACGCGACGTCGTCCGCGGCCGAATGTCGGGACTCTCGCGCAAAGGGCAGTGGCATGTGCCTGCGACGTTGTTCGTCAGCACCAAGATGTCGAGCGTGACCCTCGACTTCACCGAGGCAGTCGTCTCGACGCAGATCGTCGAGGTCATCGTCGACGATTTCGCCAGTAGCGTCTCCCTGATCGTTCCGCCCAACGCGACGGTGGACATGAACGGGCTCGACCTCGTCGGCGCGAGCGCGAACAACAAGGTCCGAACCGGTCCGCCGGTCGGCGCGCTGCACCTCGTTGTCCGGGGCCGAATGCGCTTCGGCTCGGTGACCGCCAAACATCCCTTCGGCACCGGCTGGCGACGCCTGCTCGGTCAGTCGGACTGATTACCCGCAGTTCAGGTCCAATTCCCTACCCACCCTGAGTAGGGATACTCATCTGCTCGAGCGGTCGATGGACGAGTCTTGTGTTATGACATCACCTCGGTCGCCTTTCGTCGATCCGCAACTCGTCACGCGGCTGTCCGACGATTTCGCATCCCTCGGCGCGCAACTCGGCCACGTCGGCCGAAATCTGGCGATACTGCGGACGCAGTTGGACGCGGCAACAATGCCGGCCCCGCTTGCCCCGCCCCAGCCTGCGCAGCCCCAGCCTGCGCCACCAAGCTTCGCGCCACCGCCTGCGCCACCAAGCTTCGCGCCGCCGCCGCAGCAACAACCTCCGCCGCAGCAACAACAACCCGCGCCCCAGTACCGGCCACCGCAACCGCTGCCGCAGTATCGGCCGCAGCAACCACCGCCCCAGCAGTATTGGTCACCGGGCGCGCAGCAGTCACCCGCGCGGGCTGTACCTCGTCCACAGCTCCCGCCGCGTACGCCGTGGTGGCAGCGCGACGGCGTGATCAGCAAGTTGCTCGCTGTCGCGGGTGCAGGCGTCACGCTGATCGGCGTGGTCATGCTGCTTGTGATCGCCGCGCAGGCAGGCTTCTTCGGACCGGTCGCTCGTGTCACAGCGGGAGCGGCGCTGTCCATCGTGCTGGTCGGAATCGGAGCGCGTGTCTTCGGGCGAACCGGCGGCCGGGTCGGCGGCATCGCCTTGGCCGCAACGGGTATCGCAGGTGCGTACCTCGACGTGATGGCGGTGACCTCGATCTACGGTTGGCTCGTTCCGCCGCTCGGGCTGCTCGTCGCGCTCGGGGTCGGGGCCTTCGGTGTTGCGCTTGCGGCTAAATGGCAGTCGCAGTCGTTGGCGCTGCTCGTCGTCGTCGGAGTTGCCGTGCTTGCGCCGATCGTCACCGACGGAATCACACTCGTTCTCATCGGATTCCTCATCGTCATCCAGATCGCCTGCTATCCAGTGCAATTGGTTCGTCCGTGGCCCTATCTCGAAGCGGCACGCACCATTCCGGTGGTACTCGCCCTGTTGCTCGCCATCGCACTGAGCGTCGTCGACTCCGATTCGAGCAACGAGTACTGGCTGCTCGCGTCGAGCATCGTCGTCGCACTGGTCGGCATCGCAGCAGTCGTCCCTTACAGTCGCCGCAGCGTCGACGTTCTTGGTAGCGCGATGTTCGCAACAGCCGCACTGCCGCTGCTGTTCACGAGCGCCCTGTTCGACCGTCCCATCGTCGTGGCGATCGAAGCGCCGTTCGCCGCTGTGCTTCTGCTCATTGCTGCGCTGCCGATGTTCGCCGCGCACACCAGGATTGCCGCAGTCACGGTCGCCGTACTCGCCCTGCTGCAGACCACGTTCGCGGCAACCGATCGCAACACGCTCGCGATCGCGCTCCTTGTCGTTGCCGCCGGATTCATCGCGGCATCGGATCGGCTGCGGTCGAAGGTCGCCTACGGGATCGGCTTCGGCTTCACCGTCGTCGCCGGTCTCGCCTATCTCGCACAGGCCTCACCCGACAGCGTCGCGTCGGCGAGCCGTGCGGTCGAGAATCTGGGCAGCTCGGTTGTCCTCGCGGGCGCCGCTGCCATTGCAGTTCTCGTCTTGGTGGTGTGGGTGGGTCAACGTTCCGGCATCGTGGCGAAGTCCACTGTCGAGCCGGTGACCTTCATCGCCGGGCTCGCTGGTCTCTATGCGATGACCACAGCAACCGTCGCAGCCGGCGTCGCGATTGCAGGCAGAGACGGGTTCATCGGCGGACACTGCGTCGCAACGATCACCTGGATGATCGTCGCAACACTCGTCCTGATGCGCGGACTGCGGGTTCGCAGCAACGCACACCTCACGCTGCTGTGTGGGCTTGCGCTGTGCGCGGCCGCGATTGCGAAGCTGTTCCTCTTCGACCTGGCAACCCTCGACGGCCTGTTCCGAGTCTCGGCCTTCATTGCGGTCGGGCTGCTACTGCTGGTCGCAGGCACCAAGTACGCACGGGCCTTCGCGGAGCGCGAAAGCGCGGCCGAACTGGCCGAGCAACAGGCTAGTGACGGTTCTCCCGCTCCAGCAGCTCGCTGACACTGACGGCTGGATGGTCGGCACTGCGACGGTGCCGGCCAGTGTCGTCGTCGAGGTCGTCGCTCGGCGGATCCGCCGCAGGCGGGGTGCTCGCGCCGTTGTCGCCCATGCTCGCGGGAGGTCGCTGCGGCCGATCGGAGAGCGGTCCAGCGGAACCCGATTGCGTCGGACGCGGTGTGGAACCACGCAGATCGGCGAGCCAACTCTCGATACCGCTCGAATTACGGTCCGCCGGTGGTGGTGTCGGCTTCTGCACGCGGGGCTGTGGCCGCACCGCACGGACCGGCGGCGTCGCCGAGATGCGCGGTAGCGGTTCGGTCAGCGGTTCCGGAGCCGCAGCTTGATGATGATGCGTCGCGCGCCCGACGGGATGTGGTGCCGCAGCGGGACCGACGTCGGGCACATCGTGCGGAATGTTCTGCTCGTGCAGCAGCGGTTCGCCGAGGCCGAGCTTCTCCTGAATGCGTTTCATCCACGCAGGAGCCCACCAGCAGTCGTCACCGAGCAGTTTCATGGTCGCCGGGACAAGGAACATCCGGATCAGAGTGGCGTCGATGATCAGCGCAGCGATCATGCCGTAGGCGATGTACTGCATCATCACCAGATCGGAGAAGCCGAACGCGCCGGTGACGACGATCAGGATCAACGCGGCGGCCGTGATGATTCGGCCCGTGTGCGCGGTACCGATGCGGACCGCCTCGGTAGTGCTTGCCCCCATCGCACGCGCTTCGACCATTCGCGAGAGCAGGAAAACTTCGTAGTCCGTCGACAGGCCGTAGATGACGGCGATGATCAGCACAAGGACTGGCGAACTCACCGGCCCCGGCGTGAAGTTCAAGATTCCTGAGCCATGACCGTCGACGAAGATCCAGGTCAGAATGCCGAGTGTCGACCCGAGACCGAGCGCGCTCATCAACGCGGCCTTGATCGGCAACACCAACGACCCGAACGTCAAGAACATCAACAGGGTCGTCGACAAAACGACAAGGATGATCATCAGTGGCATTCGATCGAGCAGCGCTGTGACACTGTCCGCCTCGATCGCCGGGGTGCCGGTTACACCGACCTTCACGCCGTCGGGAACGTCCATACTGCGCAGATAGTCGATCGCAGGGGTCGCGACGTTGCGGTCCTCGAGCCCTGCCTCGGACCTGAAGACGTTGTCCTTGGCCGGCGACAGCGGATTCAGCGTGAACTTCTGCACCAACCCGGGCGCATTGCTGGCTTCCTTGAGAATGTCCGTGACCTGAGTGCTGTTCGCACCGGTGATGACCAGTTTGATCGGCTCGGTACGCAGGTTGGGGAACAGCGAGTCGAACTGCTGCTGCGCGACGCGTGTCTCGTTGTCCGGTGGCAGATACTTCTCGCTGATGCCGCCGAACTTGATGGCATTCACCGGAATGATCAGCAGCAGCAGGCCGATGACGATCGGGATCGCGACCTTCAGCGGGTGCTTCATCACGAATCGGGTCAGGCGTCCCCAGAAGCTCGCCTCGACCTCTTCGGCCGTCTTGGTCTTGCGGAAACGCTTGAGGCCGAACGCGTCTACTCGTGGCCCGAGGATGCCGAGAATGCCAGGTAGGACCGTGATCGCAGCGAGTGCAGCCAAGCTGACGGTGGCGATGGCACCGTAGGCGACGGACTTGAGGAAGCCCTGCGGGAACAGCAGCAGACCGGCAAGGCTGGCGACGATCATCGTCGCGGAGAACACAACTGTTCGCCCTGCCGTCATCACCGACCGTCTGACGGCGTCCTCGGTGCTGTAACCCTCGGCAAGTTCCTCACGAAAGCGGCTGACTATGAATAGTCCGTAGTCGATCGCCAGACCCAGTCCGATGAGCGAGACGACGGGTGAGACAAAGGCGTTGACCTCGGTGAACATCGTGATGACGCGGACGACGCCCCACGCACCGACAACGGTGAGGCCGCCGACGATCAGCGGGAGTGCTGCCGCGACGATGCCGCCGAAGATGAAGAAGAGCAGGACACCGACAACAGGAATTGCGAGCAGTTCCATGCGGTGGATGTCGTTCTGCATCGTGTCGTTGATCGTTCCGAACACCGGCTGCAGACCGGCGAGTTGGACGTCGACGCCGTCGATGTAGAAGTTGCTCTTGACCTTCTGGAAGTTCTGCGTCAGTTCGGTGTCGGTATTGCCGACGATGCCGATGCTGGCGACCGCATGCTGCTTCTCTTTGTCGGCCGCGAGCGGGTTGTTGATCGCACCCTCGACCGGGTAGTACGAGACGTTGACCTTGAGAATCTGGTCGGGATGGTCTTTGACCAGGCTGTTCAGATTGTTTTGGATGGCCTGTGCGAACTGCGGATCGTCGATCGTCTTGCCAGGCGGTGCCGTGTAGAGCGCGAGGACGTCGGAATTGTGATCACGTCCGTAGGTCTTGTCCAGAAGTTGAGCCGCCGCAACAGAATCCGACCCAGGATCGTCGAAACCGCTCTGACTCAGATGATCTTCGAGACCGAGGCCGTAGGCGCCGAGCCCTAGCAGGACCGCGACCATCAGACCGATGACGGTGTACCGAAGCTTGTAGACCAAGCGGCCCCAACCGGCGAACACTATGAAACTCCTGAACGTGACGCCAACAGAGCGGACAGCGGCCGGAACGGCTGCAGCCACGCGCCCTCGTCGGGCAGCGAATCGAGGCTTACGCGTGGAAGCGGCTCGCGGAATACGCCTGGGATGTCTTCGAGATCGATGAATTCGAGGATGTCGGATGCGACAGCCCAACTGGCATGCTCACGGAATCCGAGCACCTGAACGGGAACGCCGGTCGCGGCGATTGCTTCGAGCGGCTCGCGAAAAGCCTGGCCGTCGGCAGAGGCGACCATGATTCCGGCGAGACCGTTGTCGCGGGCACGCAACTCGATGTGGGCGAGCATGTCGGAGTCGACATCGGAATCTTCGTCGATCTTGGGTTTTGCGAAGACAGCGAAACCGACGTTGCGCAACGCCTCGACCCATGGCCGGACGACATCGGCACTGCCGGTGGCGATATTGGTGAAAACTGTTGCTTCCGGTTCGAGCGATGCGCTCTTACCGTTGGAAAGATCTGCTGTTCTGCCGAGCAGCCAGCGACCGAGGGCGTCGAATCTGGGTCGGTATGCGGCGGTCGGTCGGCCACCGAGGATCGCACCGAGGCCCATATCGAGGTTGGGAGCGTCCCAGACGAGCAGAACCCGTCGGACAGTGCGGTTGGTCCGGGGCAGTTCGCCCGGCAGGCCACCCTCTGCACCCAGGACATCTGCGACTCCAAGGACGGGGTCCGGCGGCGCTTCGCTGATGCTCATGACCTGATCTTCCCCCATATCAGCTCGGTGATGGAGCTTCCAACGCGATGAGCTCTGCTTTCGAACTTCGTCACAGGGCGCTCGTGTGTCATGGGCGAATCCCAATCGAGTGCGCTGAGATGGGGATCAGCATTGCCTACCGAGGCGATGTATTCGGCGTATTCCGCATGGTCGGTTGCGACATGTAACACTCCGCCGGCCTGCAGCCTGTTCGCGATCAGTGCGACGGTCGGCGGTTGCAGCAGTCGTCGTTTGTGATGACGGGCCTTCGGCCAGGGATCGGGGAAGAAGACTCGAACGCCGGTAAGGGAATCGGGGGCAAGCATGTTTTCGAGAACGTCGACGGCGTCGCCGCGGAGCAAACGGATGTTGGGGATGTCCTCGCGCTCGATCTGCTGGACGAGTTGCGCGAGCCCGGGCCGATAGACCTCGATGGCAACGAGGTTGACGTGGGGTTCTGCCCTTGCCATTGCCGCAGTTGCGGTGCCTGTACCCGATCCGATTTCGATGATCAGCGGTGCGTCGCGACCGAACCAGGCAGCGACGTCGACAGGTTCGTCACCGACATCGCGGCCGATCTGCGGCCACATTCGGTCCCAACTCTGCTGCTGAGTCTCGGTCAGCGCGCCGCGGCGCGACCGAAAACTGGTCACTCGAGGGTGCAGCCGTGAGCCCCGCGTCGCGATCTGTTCGGCGTCGTTCACTCGACCATTGTCACGCATAAACCGCTGCTGTGACACAAGGGTCTGAAGTTGTTATTGGGACGTTTCAGATCAGATCGACCAGTTCGTCCGCCTCACGCTGGGCAAAAGCGGCGTTTCGACGTGAAACCGACGGCCTGTCCAGCCGTCGTCGTCGCTGTGATGTTCCTCCCAGCAAGCCTGTCGCCGTCCAGGTGAGCAGGCAAATGCACACGTTTCCTCGACTTCTGGGAGGATTCCGCAGAACGCGGGTGCTTTGGGGGGAACGTTTGTCCGGCTACAGCTTGTCCGGCTACAGCTTGTCCGATGTCGGCCTGCCCGACCACGGGCCGTCGAACGACGGGCTCGATCGGCTCGTCGAGCGGGTCCAGCGCGTCGACGCATCGGTTGCGGATCAACTCAGCGAGTCGGTCGCTCGGTATCAACGACCGCTGACAGTGCAGGTTGCCGGTCGTGCGGGCACGGGACGATCGAGCGTGATCCGAGCTCTGCTCGCCGGACGGGCAGAGCCGTTCGGGTTCGACCCCGTCGAGTCGGACCCTGTCGACAGCCCCGCGACACCCGATCCGACGCTGGACGGCGATTTGGTCCTCTATGTCCTTGCTGCCTCGATGCATCCTGCGGATCGAGCCGCCGTCCGAGCGATTCCGGTCGGCCACGGCCTCGTCGTCCTGAACAAAGCCGATGCGGTCGGCGCGTCCTTGGCAACAGTGTTGGCACGTGAGAACGAATGCACCGATGCGCTCGGTGTGCGAACACTTCCGCTCGTAGCAATCACCGCTGCGAGCAGTGCCGTCACACCAGCGGAACTCGCGATGCTCAGAAATTGTGCAGACGGCGATCCGGCGCTGCTCGAGCGCTGGGGAACCTTCGGAGTTGGCATCGCGATCGATGTGTTGCGCAGGAACCCGCAGACCAGCGCTCGGACGCTGACGCAGATTCTCGCCGCTGCGAGTGGTGCGAGCGGTCTGCAGACGGCATTCGAGCGGCAACGTCGACAAGCTCAGGCGTTACGTGGGGCGAGGCTGATCGACGACCTCGAACGGCTCGCGACTCGTGCGTTGGAGGGCGCGGCTCGCGACGAGATCGAGCACTTTCTGCGATCCGATGTTGCCGCGCAGATCGGGCTCGTCGGAGCCTGGGCCTCGCCGGGTATCGCGGCTGTTGTCGGTGAGCACGAACTCGCCGATCCCGTCGACGACGAGCAGGCCTTGCAGCTCGCCCGGTGGTGGCGTGGCTTCGCCGACGCCGGCGACACCCGCAGCGATCCGACCGGGGCAGGCAAGCGCGCGGCGTTGCGGATCCACCACGGTTACGTGCGGTCGTGGGCGAGGGCGGTGCGCGATGACTGATCGGAGTCCGAAGCTCGACGAACTCGTTTCCCCGGCCGTCGAAGCAGTGTTGCAACGCTGGCATCCGATAGGCGTCGATCAGCTCGTCGCGATCAGACATACCTCCGCAACAGACGGTCGCGTCGCAGTCGTCGGAGACGTCGACGGTGTGTTGCACGACGAACTCGCCAAGGCCGACCCCGGATTGCGGTTCGTCGATTCGCCGGAGGCGGCGTCGGTGCTCGTCGTTCGCTTCGACGCTGCCGCGCCGATCGGCCGTACCGAACTCGAACTTGTCACACGGTCGAGTGCCGCCGGGCAGCCGGTCGTGTTCGCGTTGACCGGAATCGACGCACACGCGGATTGGCGGATCGTTCGCGATCGCAATATCAGGCTTCTGGGGGCGCACACCGCACGCTTCGGCGATGCCCGAATCTGGCCGGTGGGTGGCGAATCCGCGCCGACAGATCTGGTGCGCGAGCTCGGCGGCGTGCTCGGAGCCGATCCTGCGTCGGCGCGTGCGCTGCAACTGCGGCACGCGACTACTGCCGTTGTTGGCGAGGCCCGACGTCGTATCGCCACGAAGGCTGCCGACCTCCGCGCATCGACGGAGGCGGCAGCGCTGCGGAACGAGCGAACCGCGCTAGTCGCACGTCGTGACGGTGGCCGTGTCGAGTCGATGGCGATACTGCGCAGCCAGATCCAGTTGGCGCGGCACGAACTGCTGCACGAGGTCGGTAATCGGGTGAGGTCGGTCAACGTCGGCGCGCGAACCGAGATCGAGCGTGCGGACCGCACCGAGGTGGCGGAATTTCCCGGGCGACTCGACAGCATCGTCACTTCGGTCGTCGCGCAGACGGACGAGTCCGTAGTGGCCAGGGTCGGTGCCGTGCAGAGCGCAGTACTCGGCAGACTCGAACCGACAGGCGTATCGGGAGACGCGTCGAGCTACGGGCTGCGATTGCCATCCGCGCCCGACCTCGGTGCCGGACCCGAGCCTCGTCGGCACGGGATCGAAGACAGAATGATGGTCCTGGTCGGCGCATCGGCAGGGTTCGGGATAGGCAGGTTGGCCGTCGCACCGCTGTCGATCGTCCCGGCTCTCGACATCGCGAGCATTCCGATCACGCTGCTGCTCGGCGGGTTCGCCGCCTGGTGGCTCACGAGGTCACGCAGCCTGGTCGCCGATCGTGCGCATCTGCGGCAATGGACAGCCGACGTGCTTGTCACGCTCAAATCTGCGCTCGAACAACGGGTCGTCGGTGCAGTCGTCGGTGCGGAGGCCGACCTCGCCGATCGTGTGGTGCGGGACAGTTCGGCGCGGCAGATCCTCATCGACCAGGAGGTTGCGCGGATCGACGCCGAAATACGGCAGCTCAACGCACGAACGACGGCTCAACTCGCCTCGTGTGAGCGGGATCTGGACGTTCTCGGTGCACAGCCTCCAGCCGAGATGGAACCGCGACGGGTCGGCGTGCGTCGAACAGTGTGAGCCGACCTTTGTGAGCCGTTCTTTGGGAGCCGACCGTGGGAGCACACTGATGATCGAGTCGAACGAGTTTCCGGGAATTCCGGAGCTGACGGATGCGTCGACCCCGTTGGAGAACTTGGGTGCGGTCGAACTCGACACTCCGGGCCACGACATCGATGCCGACGGCACCCTCGATACGGGGACGTTTCACACCGACGATGCCCTCGTCGTAGCGACCGATACCGATCTCGACGGCTTCGCCGATCACCTCACCATCGTCGACACCGACGGGGACTTCGCGGCGTGGGAGTTTCACCACTCTGAGGACGGCGAGACGCACTGGAAACGCACTGATAACGGTAAACTGGGCGAATAATTTTCGCCGGTGCAAACCGGTCGGCGTGGCGTTGAAACAAAAGGTCGAGAATCGGACACGACCCGATTCTGCGGTTGGCGTAGCACACGTTAACCTCTAGGGCTAGGAACCCCGGCCCCGTGCAGGACCGCTTCACGAAGTTTGTAAGAGCGGACGAAACGGGTAGCCCCCCGCCGACAGGGGGAAACTGGGGATGCGGTGCCAGCCAGCGCCGAAGCTCCGGTTCCGGCCCCACCTCAGGGAGAGTTTGATGACCTCAGCGACCATTCCAGGTGTCGACGGCCCAACGGGCGGAGCTTCAGCCCAGCCTCCTACTCAGCACAAAGAGCTGCTGGCGTGGGTCCAGGAGATCGCCGAGCTCACCCAACCCGCACGCGTCGTATTCGCAGATGGTTCCGAAGAAGAATGGGACCGGCTGACGGCCCAGCTCGTCGAGGCAGGCACCTTCAAGCAGCTCAATCCTGACAAGAAGCCGAACTCGTTCCTCGCGTTGTCGGATCCGACGGACGTCGCTCGTGTCGAGTCGCGCACCTACATCTGTTCGCGCACTCCCGAGGGCGCAGGCCCGACGAACAACTGGATCGATCCCACCGAGATGCGCGCGACCATGTCGGAGCTGTACCGCGGTTCGATGCGCGGTCGCACGATGTGGGTCGTCCCGTTCTGCATGGGCCCGCTCGGTGCGGAGGACCCGAAGCTCGGTGTCGAGATCACCGACTCCGAGTACGTGGTCGTCTCGATGAAGGTCATGACCCGCATGGGTGCTGCGGCACTCGAGAAGCTCGGCACAGACAAGCCGTTCGTCAAGGCATTGCACTCGGTCGGCGCGCCTCTCGAAGACGGTCAGGCTGACGTGCCCTGGCCATGCAACTCGACTAAATACATCACCCACTTCCCGGAAGACCGCGAAATCTGGAGCTTCGGCTCGGGCTACGGCGGCAACGCGTTGCTCGGCAAGAAGTGCTACTCGCTGCGTATCGCGTCGGCGATGGCCCACGACGAGGGCTGGCTCGCCGAGCACATGCTGATCCTGAAGCTGATCTCGCCGGAGAACAAGTCGTTCTACGTCGCGGCCGCGTTCCCGAGCGCGTGTGGCAAGACCAACCTCGCCATGATCCAGCCGACCGTTCCCGGCTGGCGTGCGGAAACCCTCGGCGACGACATCGCCTGGATGCGGTTCGGTGACGACGGCCAGCTCTACGCCGTCAACCCCGAGTTCGGCTTCTTCGGCGTTGCCCCCGGCACCAACTGGTCGTCGAATCCGAACGCGATGAAGACCGTCGAAGGCGGCAACACCGTCTACACCAACGTTGCTCTCACCGACGACGGCGACGTCTGGTGGGAAGGTCTCGAAGGCGACCCCGATCACCTGATCGACTGGAAGGGCCACGACTGGGATCGCGAGTCGGAGGAAAAGGCAGCGCATCCGAACTCGCGCTACTGCACCCCGATGTCGCAGTGCCCGACCTTGGCTCCCGAATGGGACGACCCGAAGGGTGTGCCGATCTCGGCAATTCTGTTCGGTGGACGTCGCAAGTCGACGGTCCCGCTGGTGACCGAGTCCTTCGACTGGCAGCACGGTGTGTTCATGGGCGCGA
>NZ_JBIMSN010000034.1:0-75637 GCF_043944905.1 Antrihabitans spumae | reverse complement strand
TCCGCCGCGATCCGATGGCGATGATTCCGTTCATCGGCTACAACGTGGGCGACTACCTCGGTCACTGGATCAACATCGGCAAGAATGCCGATGCCCAGAAGTTGCCGAAGATCTTCTACGTCAACTGGTTCCGCCGCGGTGCCGACGGTCGCTTCCTGTGGCCAGGATTCGGCGAGAACTCCCGCGTGCTGGAGTGGATCGTCGACCGCATCGAGGGTCGCGCGGATGCTGTCGCCACACCGATCGGCAACGTTCCGACCGCGGCGCAGATGGACCTGGCAGGGCTCGATGTCGATACCGATGACGTCGATGAAGCGCTCAAGGTCGACGTCGAGGAGTGGAAGAAGGAAATTCCGCTCATCGAAGAATGGTTCGAGTTCATCGGTGACAAGTTGCCGTCCGGTATTCGCGACGAGTTCGAGTCGCTGAAGGAGCGCCTCAGCGGCGAACCGGCGTGAGCTGGGGTCTCGTACTCGCCGGTGGCGGGGTCACCGGATTGGCGTGGGAGGCAGGCGTCATCGTCGGTCTTGCCGACGCCGGTGTCGATCTGACCTCTGCTGACGTTGTAGTCGGCACCTCGGCAGGGTCGATCGTCGGATCGCTGGTCCTCGGCGGGATCGCACCATCGGAGTTGGCTGGCCTTGTCGCCGATCCTGAGCGGTCGCCGCTCGAGCTGAACGGCAAACCGAAGAACGACGGTGACGGCGGCGTCAACGCGCAGGTGTTCATTCGGTGGATGTCGGTGAAAGAGTTCGACGAATCCTCGACGAGCGCGATCGCGCAGCTGTCGCTCGGCTCACGGACGATGACCGAAGCGGCGTGGGTCGAGGCGTTCACCGAAGAACTCGGCGAGCGCACCTGGGCACCGTCGCTTCGAATCGTGTCCGTCGATGTCGAGACAGGCCGACGCAAGCTGTGGTCGGCGGCGGACTCCGCGCCGCTTCCCTCCGTCGTCGCGTCCTCGTGCGCGGTCCCCGGTGTGTTCCCGGCAGTCGAGATCGACGGAACGAAGTACGTCGACGGTGGTCTTTGGTCGCCGACGAGCGCGGACCTTTTGCTCGACGCCGGCTTGGACGCCGTTGTGGTCGTGTCGCCGCTGGGCGGTAGCGACCCGATGGGCGTCGCCTTCAACAGGTCGACCGACCGTGAGGTCGCCGAGTTGATCGAACGTGGCATCGACACCGAGGTGCTGCGACCGCAGACCCCCATCAGTCCGCTCAGCGCGTTCGACGATTCGCAACGAATCCCGGCGTTCGAAGCGGGAATCGTCGACGGCAAGGCTGCGGCGGAGCGCTTGGGTCGTGTGGTCGGCGTTGCCTGATTCGGAGATACATAGTGTCGACGATGCGCTGGAATTGACCGGTTCCGGCGAAAAGCTTTCGGGCCGAACGACTCCCGAATACGCCAACATGGTCGGACCGTTCGGTGGCGCGACGGCTGCCGTTGTGGTGCGGGCTATTCAGCGACATCCTGACGTGATCGGCGATCCGGTCTCGTTGACGGTGAACTTCCTCGGTCCGATCAGCTACGGAGACTTCGACCTGAGCGTGCGGCCGGTGCGCACCAATCGCGCGACCCAGCACTGGTCCGTCGAGATAAGCCAGGACGGCGCTGCAGTCACGACAGCGACTGCTGTGTTCGGCTTTCGGCGCTCGACCTGGTCGGCGACCGAAGCGACGTTTCCATCGGTTCCCGACGCGGAAACCATTGCCGAGCAATCGTTTCCGGACGTCTACGCCTGGCCGCAGAATTACGAGATGCGGTTCGTCGAGGGCGGTTTGATGGAACTCGACGGGTCCGAGAACTCGGATTCGGTATCGACGCTGTGGTTGCGCGACAAGCCTGTTCGCCCACTCGATTTCCCGGCATTGACGTCGATGGCAGATGCTTTCTACCCGCGCATCTTCCGGCGGTTGGGCCGACCCACCGTCGCTGGAACGGTCTCGATGACGACGTACTTCCACGCAGACGCCGCAACACTGGCGGCATACGGCACCGACTACATCCTCGGCACCGCGCGCGGACAAGCTTTCGGCGCAGGGTATTTCGATCAGACCGCGCAATTGTGGGGAGTCGGAAAGAACCTGCTCGCTACCAGTCACCAGGTCGTCTACTTCAAGGGCTGAGTGCGCTCGTTCGCCGGCTAGACTGCGCGACACGTTGTCGCACTGCGCAACACGTTCTCGCACTGCGCAACCCCTGTGACGTGTCCGAGGGCGTGCGAAGTGTCAACGTATGCTGCGCAGTTGGCTGGAATTCCCGGGATTCCAGTGGTAGGGCGACTAGGAGTTCGACCAGCAGGGGAATCGCAACAGGGACTGATAGCCCTTACTCGAGGAACTGCGCCTGCCGGATCAGCAGCGGGAACATCGCGTAGCGCCTGGCCTAGTTGGCTCTCCCGTTGGGCACCGCTTTGCTCTCGTCGAGCCACGCGGCCGCCATGTGCTTCTTGAGGCCGAGTCGCGGATGCCGTTGCAGCAGTTCGTCTACCCGTGCTGCCGCGAAATCGAGGGAGCCACTGCCTCGCAGTCCTACTCGAGTGCGGACGGCACTGAGGGTGAATGCGGGTAGCGACCGCGCCAACGTTGCCGACAGCTGTAGCTTTTGGCGACGATCGAGGTTTCCACTCGTCCGCTGTGCCCACGCCCAGTCGATGCCGTCAGGTCCGCTCATGGGACGACTGAAGCAGATCAGCCTTCTGCCAACTGCTTGATGTCGGCAAGACCCTTGTCGAAGTCTTTGGCGATTGCCTTGTCGAAGAACAGCTTTCCCGCGATCTCCATGGCGAGGTTGCGCTTGCCCGTCATGGTCCAGGACAGTTCGGTTCCGCCCGCGGTCGGCTTCAACTCGAAGATTGTCTTGTTGGACGCTTTGAACGGCTTGATGAACTCGAGGTCGATGTCGATCCGATCTGCAGTGGAGTCGGTGATCTCCATCCTGCCCGAGCCGACCTTCTTGTTCCCCTCCCAGGAGTATTTTGCACCTGCGCCCTGCTCGGCGCCTGCGAACTGTCGCTGCAGTTGGGGATCGAGCTTCTCCCATGGAGACCATGCACCCCACTGATGGAAGTCGTTGAGCAGCTTGTGAATTGCTGCTGCATCGGCCTTGATTGCCGTTGTGCGCGTTTGTGTGAAGGCTGCCATGACAGAGAGGGTACCTGCGACGGCACCACATCAGGCGGTGATCGTCGGCTCCGCAGCAGTCGCGAGGCTGAGCACCGCACGGACGACGTGCTCGCTCGTCTCGATGCGGGACTCCAAGTCGCGCAACGTTTGTGCGATCTCGGATTCGGGCCGGTCGCCGACGAGGTCGACGGTCGCGACGAGCAGGACCCGACGCGGACCCAGGTATTCCATTCGCAGGAAGGTGACGCGGTCGATCTCCGGCAAAGAGGTCAATACCTTGATCCCGACGCTGCGTAGCTCGGGTGCTGCTTGTTCGCCCACGAGGAAGCGGCGATTGCGGTCGATCAGCAAGATGGCGACGACGCCGAGCAGGATGCCGACCGCGATGGACCCGATCGCGTCCGGAATCGGCGACCCGGTGAGTTGGTGCAAAAGGATGCCGACGAACGCGATGGCGAGCCCGATGAGAGCGGCGGCATCCTCGGCGAACACGGCTCGTACCGTCGGGTCGGAGGTGTTGAGCGCGTGCTGCCACAGGTCGCGATCGAAATCGGCTGCCTCGGAGCGCAACTGGCGATATGCCTGTTGAAAGGAGACCGCCTCGAGTGCAAACGAGATGCCGAGCACGATGTAGGCGACGGTGAAGTTGCTCGACGGTTCGGAGTGGAACAGTTCCTGGACGCCATGGGTGATGGACACGCCGGCTCCGAGCGCGAACAGTCCGAGTGCGGCGAACATCGACCACACGTAGGCCTCGCGGCCGTAACCGAGTGGATGCTCGTCGTCCGGTGCCGTCGACGAGCGTCTGTTGGCGATCAGTAGCAGGACCTCGTTGCCTGCGTCTGCCCAGGAATGCGCTGCTTCGGCGACCATCGACGCCGATCCGGTAACGGCGGCCGCAACCGATTTCGCCAGTGCTATCAACAGGTTTGCGGCGAAAGCAAGTACGACGGTGAGGCTGGATTCCTGCTCGGCGTCGGCCATCTGCTCACCGTAGGCCAGGTTCGCTGCAACGTGCAGATTTGGCACGCGAACCGTTGGCGCGCACCAACTTCATGCGCTCACGGCTGCGAGGTGTCATTCTGGTTAGCGCTGAATGCGGGAATTGCCCGATCTGCGGTGAGGAGACCATCATGGCGCGCAAGGTTCACAGGAGCGCGGCGATCGTTGCTGTCGCTATGTCGGTCATGCTGGCATTGTCCGGTTGCTCCAAGCAGGAGAAGGACTTTCGGAAGCAACTCGAGCAGGCAGGCTTCTCGGTATCCGACGTCAGGTCGGAGAAGGCCTCGTCGTCCAAAACGAAAACAAAGTCCAAGAAGCGCCCGAAGAAGAGCAGCAACAAGAAGGTGTTCGAAGCGGACGTGAAGCTGGGCAACTGCCTCGTCGAGTTCGAGCAGGGTGAGAAAGAAAAGCGGTACTACCTCGACGAGGTCAACAACGACGAACCGGTCATCGGCCTGATGAAGGACAATCCGACCAAGGCGGACGTCGAGGCCTACCTGCGCGGACCCGACAGTCCCTGCAAGCTATAGCGGGCGCTCCGCGCCTCGTGAGTCCTTTTGGAGCGCCCACCCTCCGAAAAGACTCACGAGCGGCGTAGCCGCCTCAGTCCAATACGGCCGTCGCATCGACTTCGACGAGCAGATCGGGCTCGGTCAGCGAGGCGACCGGGATCAGCGTGATCGGCTTGACCGGGTTCACGCCCAACTTTGCTGCCGCGCGTGCAACACCCTCGCCGAGCAGGGGGAACTTCTCGTCGGACCAGTCGACGACGTAGACGGTCAGCTTTGCGACGTCGTCGAAGGATCCACCTACCTCCGCGAGTGCGGTGGCGATGTTGAGGTAGCTCTGCTCGACCTGTGCAGCGAGATCACCTGCGCCGACCTGATTGCCGTCGGCATCGCGCGCGACCTGTCCGGCAAGGAAGACGAACTTGGTGCCGGTTGCGATCGACAGCTGCCGGTAGACCTCCGGCTTCGGCAATCCATCGGGGTTGATAACTGTGACGGTCATGTCCACTCCTTGGTCGGCGGGTTGTCATTCAATAACATAGCAATGGTATACAATTAGCACCATGGCAAGGACAAAGCAACCTCATGTGCGGTCGCAGCTCATCGAACGAGCCGCGCACATGCTCCGCACCCGCCAACCGATTACGCTGCGCGCCCTCATCGAGGGCACCGGTCTGTCGACCATGGCGGTCTACACGTACTTCGGCAGCATGGACGGCTTGTGGAGTGCAGTACGACAGGAGGGCTTCACGCGGCTCGCGTCGAAGCTGACCACCGTGCCGGTGACCTCGGATCCCGTCCGCGATCTGGCTGCCCTCGGCGCTGCATACACCGCCAACGCACTCGAGATTCCCGACCTGTATCGCGTCATGTTCGACGCCGGTTTCGAGCTGGAGGACGCGGCGGGAGCGGACGAGACGCTGCACGTCCTCGTTGCGACCGGGGAGCGGGCGAAGGCGGCCGGACGCTTTCGCCCCGACGTCGATGCCGTCGATCTGGCGACGCAGACCTGGACGATAGGCCACGGTCTTGCTTCTCTCGTCGCAACCGGGCCACTACCCGACGCTGCTCTGGCGCATGCGATTCCGATGCTCACCGCGCTGTTCGTCCATGCAGGGGACGACCCTGCGACCGCACGCGAATCGGTCGAAAGGGGTTGGGCTGCGAGCTAGATCGCCGCTGGATCCAACCGGTTGGCAGCGACGTAGTAGATGGTCGTCCCCGCGGGGACGGGTGTGTCCCACGGTGGGCTCACCACCAGTTCAGCGTCGGTGCGGACAGCGAGCGCGATCGCCGAGAAACGGCGTCCGAGATCGGTCTGTACATCGCCGAAACCGGCGTAGTCGCGCGGCAGCTGGAAGGAGTACGTGTTGCCACTGCCGCCCGAGGTCATCAGCTCCGTGTAGACCTGACTGATGCCGGGGTCGTGGGCTTCCTCGACGAGCAGGTTCGGCACGTGCCACTGCACACACTGCACACGTGAGCTGACGTACTGGAACTGGCTGGTCCGGCTCATGTCACGAAGCGCCACGATCAGATGTGTGCGGTTCTCGGCGGCACCGCGGCGGCCACTCGGTCGGCTCGCATGTGCGACAGCGACCGATATCGCCAGCGACTCGTTGTCGTCGCGGCCGTCGATCAGGACGATCGCCGCGGACGGCACACACGCGCGAGAAAGGACGGCAAAATCTGTGAGGTCGCCACGGACGAACATGACCCGCTGTTCGTTCGGCATCGGATGCTCGTGCACGTTGTCCCACGCGCAGAGCACAAGTTGCACGGTCGGCTCGGCGATGAGCTCGGCGACGAGCCGTTCTGTGCGGCCTTCCGTATATCCGAGCAGCACGATGTGGTCGGTAAGTTCGAGTTCCGCGAGCCCACGCATTCGTTGTCCCTTCGCCCTGGACAGCTTGTCGACCAGATGTGTGAAAAGCATTGTCAGAGCGACGATGCCGCCGACTATCACGTACGCGCCGACGACGTGACCAGCGGCCGACGTCGGAAAGAAATCGCCGTAGCCGACGGTCGCGGCGGTCACGACGAAGTACCACGGATAGTTCTGCGGCTTGGTGATCTCGTTCGTCGACGGTTCGACCAGCCACATCGCGAGCCAGCTGGTTGCGAATACGAAGAGCGCGATCGTCAACGGCAGCGCCCAGCCGGTCACCAGGGGCCGCATCAACAGGCGGAGGCGGGCGATGAATAGCGGCACGGGCGGATGGTATCGCTTTTAGTGCGGCTGGATACGGGCTCCGGTGAGGTCTGCCTGCGCGGCGTCGAGGACTCTGCCGAACACCCGCCTGATTATCGGGACCCCGACGACCCGCGTCAGGAACGCGCCGACGAGTGGCAGCCGAATTTCGAAGGTGCTCGTCCACGTGACATGAGTACCGCCCGCAACTTTTGTGAAGGACTTCCGACCGGCCTCGTGGCGCGAAGGAGGGAAGCTGTGCTCGACGTGATAGTCGAAGCTGCGCGGCGGATCGTAGGCGGTGATGCGTTCGTAGAAGATGCCGACGGTCCAGAGCAGCACGCGCAGTGCGCCGAGCCCGTAGGGCGCGTCGGCGCCGGGTTCGGCCAGTCTTTCGCGCAGCACGAACTTGGAGCGCGTGTAGTTGTGCGCGTTGCTCAGCCACTCGAACACGTCCTCGATCGGCGCCGCGATGGGTTCGTTCGACAGTGAGGGTCTCCATGTCAGTCCTTATCTCGGGCAAGCGGGTTGGATAGATGTGCTGTTGCGAGCTTTTCAGGGTTCAGGACGGCGTAGAGGCCCTGGATCACGTTGTCGACGATGTCGAACAGCAGCACGAATTCGAGTGCGCCGCGGGAGCGCACCAGCATCGCAGGCTGGGCGTTGCAGGTCGTCAGCTCGAAAGTCGGCTCCGCCAGTTCACCCCGCGCGATGCCGAGCACAAACCGGGCAACACGTTCGGGTCCGAGAACGGGTCGCCGTGCTGCGCTGACATGTCCACCGCCGTCGGATATTTCGACCACGTCGGGCGACATCAGATCCATCAGGCCCTGGATGTCGCCGCTGGTCGCCGCTGCGAAGAACTTTTCGACGACCTCTGTCGCCGTGCGTGATTCGGGTTGGAAGCGGCGTCGCCGTGCCTGTACGTGTGCCTTGGCGCGATGGGCGATCTGGCGGACGGCGACGTCGGTCTTGCCGACCATGTCGGCCACCTCCGGGAAGGTGTAGCCGAACACGGTGTGCAGTACGAACACTGCGCGTTCGTCCGGGCTGAGCGTTTCCAGGACGAGCAGCATCGCGATCGACACCGACTCGGCAAGCACTGCGTCGTCGCTGACGTCGGACGCGGTCTGGATCGGTTCGGGCAGCCAGTTGCCCGGATAGTCTTCGCGTCGGCGCTGGGCGGTACGAAGGTGGTTGAGCGCGAGGCGGCTTGCGATTCTGGCGAGGTAGGCGCGGGGATTGTCTACCTCGGCCGGATCTACCTGGCTCCATCGAATGTAGCTGTCCTGCAACACATCTTCGGTATCCGCCGCGCTGCCGAGGATCTCGTAGACAATCGTGAACAGCAGTGGTCGATGTTCGGTGAAGATCTCGGAACTGGACTGTGCGGAACTGGACTGTGCGGAACTGGACGGCTCGGAACTAGACACCGACGGTGACCTCCTCGGCAGAGACTTTCGGTCCGGCAGGACGCCAGGACGTCACGGCCCGCCCGCGCAAGCCGACGACCGTGAAGCGGCAGACCAACTCCTTCGTCATCGTCCCGATCCGACGTTTGACGACGAACCGCGACGGCGTGTCGTCGGATCGGGTGAACTGCATGAAGCCCGCTTTGCGGCCGAGGCTGACGCATTGGCCGAACATGCCGATGGAGACGGGCTGTGGCGAGCGTCCGCGTACGAGAGCCGCAACGGTCGCTGCGCCGTGCACGCCGAGCGGCATCGCGGACTGGCAACTCATCCGTAGGTGACCGGCGACGGAGGCGGGAGGTGCTACCGCATCGCCGACGCCGACGATCCGTGGATTGGACAGCGACACAAGGCTTTTGTCTGTTCGTAGCCGGCCAAAGTCGTCTACGAGGAGACCGCTTCGTCGCGCGAGGTCGGGGACGGTGAAAGACCCTGCCCAGATGGTGGCGTCGCTTGCGATGGTTGCGCCGGATGCGGTCCTGACACCATCAGCGTCGACCTGGGTGATCGTCGTTGCCTCGTGGATCGTGACTCCCAACTCCGAGAGGGTGCCCGCTACATAGTCGCGGGTCGCGGCCGGGAGCCAGCCTGCGACCGAATCGGACGCCAGGTGCACGTCCAACTCAGGGAATTGCTCAGCGATCTCTGCAGCCGTTTCGACACCCGTCAACCCACCACCGACGACAACGACCGGTGCGCCCGCAGCCAGTTCGTCGAGACGGGCGCCGAGGCGGTCTGCGTCTTCGAGTGCACCGACGTTGTAGGTGTTCGGTCGGCCGTCGACGTGGCTACCCACGGCGTAGACGAGGTAGTCGAAGTCGATGGTCGTGCCGTCGTCGAGCAGTACCGACCGTTCGGCGATCGACTCGACCTTTCCGAGGCGGAGTTCGACGTTGCGCCGCAGTAGCTTCGACAGTGGTCGCGTCGCAGGCCCGGATCCAGTCGCGTATTGATGCAACCTGATTCGCTCGACGAAGTCCGGCCGCGGATTGACGACCGTCACCGACAACCCCGCCACCTTGGCGAGCCGGTTTGCGGCAAGCACCCCGGCATATCCTGCGCCGACGACAACGATGTTGCTCATGTGTCCATCCTTCCGAGAAGACTTGCGGTCTGTATGGGTTTGCCATAAGACACCGCTCGTCCGCGAACCGTGACAGCCCGTAGATGTGGGGTGGCGCACAGAGTGGGCGCATGATGAGCGACCAGGTCGGCGTCGAAGATTCGTTTGCCTGGCTCGCGAAGAAGGGGCTGCGCTAGCGGGCGGGGAAGCGGGGGCCGAGTCCGGCAAGCGCCTGTTTCAGGCCGCCGTCGCGTCGTACCTGGATCAGGCCGATGCCGATCAAGATGGCGGCGGTGACGAAGTGTTCGATGGCGTCGAGTTCGTTGTTCGGGAACGTGAAGATGTAGGCGACCTGATTCGAGAACAGCGCCCATACACCCGGTAGGCCACCTGCAACGCCTGCCACGAAGCAGTACAGCACTGCCCACGAGCGGCGGGTCGCGAAGACCAGTCCGGGGAGGAACAACGCAAGACCCGCGACGGCATGCCAGCCGTTGTAGTCCATGCCGAGGACGGGGGTCGTCGGTGCACCTGGTCCCGTCGCAAAACTCGGCTCGGCGATCCAACCAATGATCGACCACACGACGTGAACCAACGAGATGACGAGCACGCTCCACTGAGCGAACGTCCAGGTAGCGAGTCTCTTTGAGGTGGTGGTGTCGATAGTCATCTGAACCCCCGAACGAGTTGACAGAACGTTCTAATACTACGGAGTGTAGAAGATGGTTCGGCTCAGTGTCCAGAGTTTTGTCGGGCTATCGAGAGCAGAGACGCTCAGTGCCCATTCTGTGCCTTTTGGAACGGGATCCCGTCCTAAAAGTCGACGAATGGTCCCTCAGCGTCACCCGTGATTGTGCTGATTCAGCTCGGAGTGGGTTCGTGCACGAAAAATCCCGCTCCGCCGTCGGCCTTTGCTCGGTAGAGCGCCACGTCGGCCGTCTCGAGGATGGCGTCGGCGTCGGCGCCGAACACAGGTTGAGCGACAACACCGATGCTGGCGGAAACCGACAGCTTGTGGCCGTCCACCTCGAACGGATCCTTGATGCTCGCCAACAACCGGCTCGCGGCAGCGGTGACGGCGTCGATGTCGATGGGTGCGGCCATCACGGCGACGAATTCGTCGCCGCCGAGTCGTGCGACGACGTAGCCGTCGGCCGTGGCTTGCTCTTGCAAGCGCGCGGCAACGGCTGCGAGCAGCCGATCACCGGTGGCATGGCCGAATTGATCGTTGACGTATTTGAAGCCGTCGAGGTCGAGAAAGCAAAGGCCGATGTGATCGTCCGGTTCGGCGATGTCGATGGCATCCGCAATATCTTCGTGCAGCAAGAGCCGGTTAGGGAGACCGGTCAACGGGTCGTGGCGAGACTGGCGGTACAGCGCCGCCTGCATCTCGCGGCGTTCGGTGATGTCCTCGCCCACGGCCAACAGGTAGCCGTCCACGTCACCATCGCCTGCGACGAGGGTGATTGCGAACATCGCCCAGCCGTAGCTGCCATCGCCGCGACGAAAACGCGCCTCGAGTCGAACCGTGCCGGAGCCGACCGCGATCAGCTCGTCGAGGATGCGTCGACGTGCGAGGTCGTAGTCGTCGGCATGGCCGAGATCGAAGGCAGACGCCCCGCGCAGCTCGCCGGCATCTTGGCCGAGCATCTGAGCCATCGCGGGATTGACGTCGACAAGAACGCCGCGCAGATCGCCGATCGCTATGGCAACGGCGGCGTTGTCGAAAACCACGCGAAAGCGCGTATCCGTGGCTTTGGCCGCCTGCTCGGTCTGTTTGTGGGTGGTCGACATCGTGGCCTGGATGGCCTGCTGATCGGACAGTGTGTCGGCCTGTAGTGCCGCAGCGTAACCCTGACCGAACGATCCCATCAGCGCGGCGTACTTGGACCTGAAGAACGCGGTCCCCGATTCCGACAGTCGGGGAAGCTCGGCAAGGACCTCGGCGGATCTGGCGACGACGACCGGATTCGTCAACCGCATCCGTACCAACGCCGAGCCGACCTCGGCACCGACTGTCGGGTCGAATTGCTCGGCGTCCAAGGCACCGGCAAGGTTGACGAGCAGATCGGCAAGCGCATCCTTGGCGTCACGCGACGACATCGGCACGTAGCTGGTATCCGACACTGCGGACCACCATGTCCGAGCACGTCGAACAGCGTCACTTCGATCCATCGCGAACCACCTGGAACTTCCTGTAACCATGCGTACTAACGCCGCAAGTTTCCCAGAGTTTGCTGATGGGCGGAACCGGAGGGTGGGTGTCTCGCTCGGATGAGATCCATGTCACGTACAGCTAGCCGCTGAATCCGGGAGGCATCAGCAGGGACTTCTGCTCACAGTACGCGTCGAGGCCCTCCGGACCGCTCTCCCGACCGATGCCGGAGTTCTTGTAGCCACCGAAGGGTGATCCGGGGTCGAAGGCATACCAGTTGATGGCATACGTGCCGGTCCTGACCTGCGCTGCCACCTTGCGACCACGGTCGATGTCAGACGTCCAGACCGAGCCGGCCAGCCCGTAGTCGGAATCGTTGGCGATCTTGATCGCTTCGTCCTCGGAGTCGTAGGGAATCACCGCGAGCACGGGACCGAAGATCTCTTCTCGTGCGATTGTCATCGAGTTGTCGACGTCCGCGAAGATGGTCGGCTCGACGTACCAGCCCTTGTCCAACCCGGCAGGCCGACCGCCGCCGAGGACGATGCGCGCGCCTTCGTCTATGCCCTTCTTGATGTAGCCCTCGACGCGGTCACGCTGCCGTGACGAGATCAGGGGACCGAGCGCGGTCGTCGGTTCGGTCGGATCGCCGACCGCCATGAACCCGGCTCCGGTCACCATGGCCTCGAGCATCTCGTCGTACCGGCTGCGCGGTGCCAGAATTCGAGTCTGGGCTACGCAGGCCTGCCCGCTGTTCATCAGCCCTGACATCAGCAGCATCGGCATGGTCGACGCAATGTCCATGTCCTCCAGCAGGATTGCTGCGGACTTGCCACCGAGTTCGAGCGAGCAGCGCTTGAGTTGCTGTGCGGCGATCGTGCCGATCTTGCGACCGACCGCCGTGCTGCCCGTGAAGGTGATCTTGTCGACGCCGGGATGACTAACCAGGTATTCGCCGGTTTCGGCGCCGCCGGGAAGTACCGAAAGCACACCTTCGGGCAGGCCTGCATCGGCGAAGATGTCGGCGATGAGATTCGCGGCGAGCGGTGTTTCCGGCGCAGGTTTGAGCAGCACCGAACAGCCTGCGAGCAGTGCGGGGGCGAGCTTGTTGATTGCGAGGAAGAGCGGGACGTTCCACGCGATGACAGCCGCGACGACGCCGACGGGTTCGCGGGTAACGGTGGTCTGCCCGAAGATTCCGTGCCGCGTCTCCTCCCAGGGAAACGAATCCGCAAGGCCCGCATAGTAATTGAGCACCGCGACCGCAGGGGTCTGCTGCAGCATGCCGACCATCATGGTCGGCGCGCCCATCTCCGAGGTCAGGGTCGAGGTGAGTTGCGGGCTGCGCTCCTCGATCAACGCGGTGACCTTCGACAGCACTGCCGCGCGGTCGGAGGGGCTGGTTCGAGGCCATGGTCCGGATTCGAATGCTCGCCGAGCCGCCGCGACCGCGGCGTCGATGTCGGCTGGGCCCGCGACCGGGGTGCTACCGACACGCTCCTCGGTGGCAGGTGAGATCACCTCGAGTCGTGCGTCGGTGGCGGGTGCGACCCAGTGGCCGCCGATGAACAGTGTGTCGTAGTCAGTCATGAGCCCGTATCCCGTGATTCGAAGCCGTGCGGATACTGGAACACGTTACAGAAATGCTCTCGAAAAAACAGGTGCGTCAGGAATCCAGCGTCAGTGCGCCCGCTCCGGTCAGTGTTCCGAGCCCGCCGAGCTCGGCAGGCACAACCCGCAACTCCTTGATGAAGGACAGGCCCGCGTGGCGACGCAGCGACTCCTGCAGCGGATCCCAGAGCAGCGGCCCGGACTGTGCGAAGCCGCCTCCGACCACAACGAGGTCCACATCGAGCAGGGCCGCAGCCGACGAAATAGCCTGTCCAAGTGCGGTTCCGGACCTGTGTAAGGCGGCAACGCCGATCGGGTCCCCAGTGGCCGCTGCTTTCGACAGTTCGATACCCGTCGTACCCGCCCAACCTTGGGCCTGTGCCCACCGGACCGTCGACGGACCGCTTGCAACAGCTTCGATACAGCCGACGCCGCCGCACGCGCACGGGTCCTCGTTGTTCACGACGATGTGTCCGATGTGGCCCGCGTTGCCGGTCCGGCCGCGCACGATCTGCCCGTCGAGGACGATGCCACCGCCGATGCCCGTCGAGACGACCATCCCGAGCAGATTGGGAACGCCGCGCGCTGCGCCGTAGCGGTACTCCGCGAGCGCAGCGCAGCCGCCGTCGATGGCGAAGGTTATCTCGGCCCCCGGAAACAGGTCCTGGACGGCAGCGACAATCCCGAAGTTGTTCCGCCACTCTGCGATGTTGAGCGGGCCGGTGGTGCCTGCGACGGTGTCGATCGGGCCTGCCGACCCGATGCCGATCCTGTCGACGGGTTCGGTGCCCGCGACCTTTCCGAGTAGTGCAGCGCAGGCGTCCCACACGCCGACCTTCGGTGTCGGCGTCGTCTCGACACCCTCCAGAGTCCCGTCTCCGGCCACCCGTGCCGCCGCAAACTTCGTACCGCCGATGTCGAGGGCAATCCTGCCCTTCCCGCTGCTGCGCATGGCTCTACTGTGCGCGATCCTGTCGCTTCAGGGGGTGGAAACCCGCGGTGCGGGCGTCGCGACGATCACCAGATTGCTGACCAACAGTTCGCGCAGCCCCGGCACCCGCAGCACCCACCAGGCCCAGCGTGGGTGATAGCGCGGGAAGGCCGCGAGCACGTCGGCATCGGAAACCGAACGTGCCCAACGTAATCCGTCCGCGGCCCCGACTGCGAACAGTGACGTCCCGAATCTGTTCTTCGGTTCGCGGCCCTGCTTGCGAACATAACGTCGGGCGGCCCGCTCACCGCCCAAGTAGTGCCAGGGTCCGGTCTCGTGGCCGCCGAACGGTCCGAACCAGATCGTGTACGACAACACCATCAGTCCACCCGGCTTCGTCACCCGCAACATCTCGTCGGCCATGACCCACGGCTCGCGCACGTGCTCGGCCACGTTGGACGAGAAGCAGATGTCGACGGAGGAGTCCCGAAACGGCAGTGCCATGCCGGACCCTCGGACCGCGCCGTGCACGGCCAACCCGGCGGCATGCATCTCGGACGGGTCCGGCTCGACGGGCAGATAGCGGGCGCCGGCGGCCGCGAACTCCTGGGCGAAATATCCAGGACCGCCACCGACGTCGAGCACCGTGGTTCCGGCAAGGTCGCGATCGACCGAACCCGCGTACAGGTCGCGGATCATGTCGACCGAATCGCGCGCCAGCGCACCGTAGAACAGTTGTGGATCGCTTTGTTCGTGCCTGAAATCGGCAAGCAGTTGCACTGATCGCCGCAACGTCGCGCGACGCGCGAACCGGGCCGTGACAGCACGGCGACGGCGGGCGAGGGCAGACACGGGAGGCAACAATAGCGGCACTTCCGGAGGCGACTGCTGCCGCAATACCGACCGGCGTCGGCTCAGCCGTTAGTGTGTTCTTCGAACCGAACGTCCGATAGACATGCCAAGACATCCCCAGCCAGCCCCGGTCACTGCCAGAGAGGTCGCTCACGTGCGCGAAGTGTTGCTCCTGTGCTGGCGTGACACCGGGCATCCACAGGGCGGCGGCAGTGAGCGTTACCTCGAACAGGTCGGCACCGAACTGGCGGCGCGTGGCATCAAGGTGACATTGCGGACGGCACGTTACCCGGGTGTGCCGAAGGCCGAATCGATCGCCGGTATCCAGATCAGCCGCGCGGGCGGCCGGTACAGCGTCTACCCACGCGCGCTCGCGGCGATCGCGTTCGGTCGCCTGGGCCTGGGACCGCTGCGCGGCATCAGACCCGACGCGGTGATCGATACCCAGAACGGCATACCTTTCTTTGCACGGTCGGTGGCAGGTGCACCGGTCACGTTGCTCGTCCATCACGGCCATCGTGAGCAATGGCCCATGGCCGGCAGGCTGATCGGCCGGGTCGGCTGGTGGGTCGAATCGGTGCTCTCGCCCCGTGCGCATCGCCGCAATCAGTATCTGACGGTGTCGTTGCCGTCGGCCGAAGAGTTGGCCGGCCTCGGTGTCGATCGCGACCGGATTGCCGTTGTGCGCAACGGTGCCGAAGCGATCCCCGTCGGCGTCGACACCGGTTCGCCCGACACCCGTTCCGCACACCCGAGCTTGGTCGTGCTGTCGCGTCTGGTGCCGCATAAGCAGATCGAAGACGCACTCGCCGTCGTCGCCTCGTTGCGGGGTCGGATCGAGGGTTTGCAACTCGACGTCGTCGGCGGCGGCTGGTGGGAAGAGAAGCTGCGCGAACGGTCGCACGAACTCGGCATCGAAGATCGGGTCACCTTCCACGGCCACGTCTCCGAAGAGCGTAAACACGAATTGCTCTCCAGCGCATGGGTGCACGTCCTCCCGTCGCGTAAGGAAGGCTGGGGCCTCGCCGTTATCGAGGCTGCTCAGCACGGGGTCCCGACGGTCGGCTACCGTAGCTCGCGTGGTCTCACGGATTCGATCATCGACGGCGTCACCGGTCTGCTCGTCGGCGATTGCGCTGAACTGACCGACGCGGTCCACACGCTGCTGCGCGACCCGGACACCAGGACTGTACTGGGGGAGAAGGCTCGGGTGCGTGCACGCGAATTCTCTTGGGAGCAAACGGCATCCGGGGTTTTCGATGTGCTCCAGGCGACCGCGCGCGGCGAGTCCGTGTCAGGACTCATCGGGTCGTCGTCGTACGCGGATCACTATGCAGAACACGCTGCCGAGGATTCCGCCCGCCAGTAGTGCACTCCACATGGCGTGGGCGAATAGTGCTGCACCGCGCGGCTTTTCGCCTTCGGCGGCGACGCCGGGTACTCGATACAAAGCCAGTTCGTCGTCTGCGTAGAGCTGCTCGAGGCCGTCGATGCTCACATCGGGTTTACCTGCTCGGCCGACGGCCGTGCGTTCGACGAGTATCCACCCGACGCCCTTCGCGGCGAGTTCGCTAACCGGTGCACCCGCGGCGAGCAACCGCTCGACCTCGGCGGCACGTGATCCCTCCCCGTCGACCCTGCCGCGCGCAACTATCAGCTCGCCCGACTGCAAGACGTCACGCGGGAGCATCCGCGGCGCGGGGTCGAGGACCGGCGCTCGACCGGTGTACGGAAATGCTCGGAACATCCCGTCGGGAACGACCGCGACGGCTCCTGGCAGGTCGGTGTCGATCGACTCGGCAACGCGCTCCCACGACACCGGGTACCGAACGGGCCGCAACGCACCGCCGACACCCCAGACGAGGTCGGGCAGCGCAACGAGCAGCAGCAGGATCGACGCTGCCGGGGTCAGGAAGCGGGCTGGGTTCGGTTGTTCCGGTGTGGCGAAGCGCGCCACTATCGCCTGGCACCCGGCAGCCGCAGCAAGCGCGTACAGCGGCACGACGAGGGCGATCCACTTCTGGGTGTCACGAAGCAATCCAGCTCCCGGCACCTCGACGACCAGCCATTCTCCTGCACTGATGCCCAACGGCGTCGCCGCAACGGTGGCGAACAGCAGCGCGCCGATTGCTGTGCAGGCCAACGCAAATACTGCGCGGTCACGCCCGCGCCGCCACAGGTAGGGCAGTCCGATGGCAACTACTCCGAGCAGTATTCCGGTTCCGACGAATGCGAAGCCGCTCGTTCGACTCGTCGGCACGGCTGCGGAGTTCCAGATGCCGCCGAGCCCGGCGAGGCTTCCGAACGTGGCCAGACCAGGCTCGGCTCGCGCAGCGAAGGCAGCGACCCCAGCAGGATCCGACGTCATAGCACCGGCACCGGAAGCTATCGCCGCATAAAGCCACGGCGCCGACGTGACGACGGCCATCGCGCCGACGCCGATCAGTTGCTTCGGCCGAACGAGGACCACCGCGACCACGATCGCAAGGAGCGCACCCGTCGGAGTGAGACCTGCAGCGCCGAGACAGACGGCGAGAGCGCACCACGCGCGAACCCCGCTGCCCGACCTGAGCTCGATCGCGGCCTTCGCCGTCCACGGCAGCGCCGCGTAGCCGACGAGCAGACTCCAATGGCCCTGCAGTAGCCGCTCTGCTACGTACGGATTCCACATCACAACGGTCGCGGCAACGAGCTGCGGACCGACCGCGACGCCGCTCAGAACCGACCTGACCAGCACCGCAGCACCCCAACCGGAGAGCCACAACGCTGCGAAGAGGATCAGCTTCACGACGATGCCGCCGTCGAGCACCGACGATGCAACAGCGAGCGCGGCGTCCTGCGGGACCGCTCGGGGAGCTGCGTCGCCGAGCCCGAGGGCGGAGTCCGTCAGGTAGGACCGTGGGGTGCTCACGGCGTCGCGCAGCAGTAGGTACCCGGGTCCGAACAGCGGACCGAAAATCACGCTCGCAACGGCGAAGCTGTAGCCGCCCGGCAGCGCGCGCGTGGTCGCCGAGCGCAGGTCTGCCATGGGCCGCACGATACGTGGGTGTTTCACGCTGCCTGACATCATGGGCAGGTGACCAACCGACCGACCGCGACCGCGAAGCTCGACGCGGGGTCGGCGATGGCTGGGCTGACACTGGTGACGATGGGGGCAATGACGGCCAACGTCGCCGGCTACCTGTTGCAGCTGCTTGCCAGCCGCTGGCTCGGGCTCGACGGGTACAGCGAGTTCGCCACGTTGCTCGCCGCGCAGTTGGTGCTGGCCGTGCCTGCCTTGGCGCTGCAGACCGTCGTCGCGCGGGAGGTCGTCCACGGCGCGTCCACTGCGGCCCTCCGAGCGTTGCAGCTACGTAGTGCCGGGCTGGTCGCAATCGTTGCTGCGGCGCTTGTTCCGGTCGTGTCCATGGTGTTGAACGTCAGCGTCGCGGCGACCATCGGCGCGCTGCTCGTCGCACCCATCCTCGTCCTGCTGTCCGGTGAGCAGGGACTGCTGCAGGGGCGAGGCCGGTTCAAGGCCCTCGCCGTCGTGCTCGGCGCAGCAGGCGTCGCCCGTGTCGTTCCTGCGGTCGCCGTACTTGCCGTCGGCGGTGGACCCGCACCCGCTCTGATCGCCGGTGCCGTCGGCAGCGCGGCGACCTACGCGGGTGCTCGACTGCTGACCGGTTCGGCAGAGGGTCCGGTTGCGGCGCGACTGCCTGCGAGTGTGGTGTCGGTCCTGCGCGCGTCGCAGGTTCAGCTTGCGCTGATCGCGTTGTCGTCGCTCGACATCGTCGTTGCTCGTCTTGTACTCGACGGTGACAACGCGAGCCGGTACGCGCTGGGTACCGTCGCGACGAAGGTTGCGTTCTGGCTGCCGCAGGCGGTCGGTGTCGTGCTCTATCCGCGGATGGCCCATCCGGAGCACTCGGCGCGTGCGATCAGGTCCGCGTTGGCCGTTTTGGCAGGCATCGGTGCGGTGACGGTTATCTGCGCAGCGCTTGCGTCACCGCTCCTGCCGATCGTCGTCGACGAAGATTACGCACCGATTCAGGGCACGCTATGGGCTTTCGCGCTGCACGGTGCCTGTCTCGCGCTGCTGCAGGGGGCGTTGCTGTCCGCGATCGCCGGTGAGCGAACGTGGCTCGCACTCGTTGCCTGGGCAGGCCTTGCGGTCGAAATGAGCGTGATGCTCACGGTTGCCGACTCGATCGGGCAGTTGATCGCGATCGCCGTCGCGTGTGCCGCGGTGACGACCGTGATCGTGTCCTGGCTTGCGCTGCTAGGCAAACCTGCGCAACCGCGCCCCTGACGAAGCCTCCTGCTCGATCGGGGCGCCGAACGCGGTGCCCGAGATTGCGCTGCCACTGCCCTCCAGCACCACACACGAGCGAGCATCAGGTGCATACCTGTCCTGCAACTCCTGAGACGTTTTCGCCAGCTCGTGCTGCTCGTCGGTGCGATTGTCAACGACAGCAGCAACATCGGCGCGACGCTTGCGCAGCTGATCCTCCGGTAGCGGCAGCTGGTAGTAGCGGCACAGTTCCGATTCGAATTCCTCGCCGATGTCGTTCTTGCCTAGCTCGGGGGAGTGTTTGACCGCGTCCTTGGTCGGCACGACCTTCAGTTCCCGGCCGTCGAGAACGGCGCCTTCGTACGGAATCGCCTTCGTGGAACCGAACCAGCCCGCGTGGATGGTCAGCCACAGTGGATCGGACGATTCGTCGTCGACGCAGAGCTGATCGATTTTGCCGATCTTGGCTCCGGACTGGTCGTACGCCGTCGCCTGGGTGATTGCGACGAGGTCCTGTTGCATGTTCACAAATGTCTACCGTTCGGTCTGGGATCGCTCTCGGTCACTCGGGCTGGATCACTGGCTCGGTTGCGGCATGTCGGGCATGTTGCAATCGGTGACCTTCGGATTGAGTCCGAGGTAGTTGAGGGGTCCGGCGACGACAGTGAGGGCGATAGTGCCGGTGCCCGCGCAGTTGGTCGGTGCGCTGTCGAAGTAGTCGCGCTGCCACGCTGCGACGGCACCGACGACCAGCCAGATCAGCACGATGACGCCGAGGAGTCCGCTGATGTTCGACCTGCTCCGGCGCGCTACGGGAGTGGTGCGTTGTCGTCGAGCGAAGAAGGAACGGTTGCGATTCATGAGGTCTCCGTACTTCGTGTGTGAAGTAGAGGGTTCCCCATCAACGCCGCTGGTAAACCTAGGTAAATGCGGTAGACGTCGTCGGCGCGGTTCGTAGAGTTCAGGCACGACCGACAAAAAATCGGGCCCGCGACGCAATGTATGCGTCGCGGGCCCGATTGTCGGTTTCGGCCTACTTGTTGAGATTCGGTCTCTGCACCGGAATCTCTTCGGTTCGGTCGTTGGTACCGGTCCAGCTCTGGCCGCCTCGGCCTTCGTTGGACTGCGGAGCGCCGGCACCAGGCGGCACACCGGTCGAGCCACCGTTCGCACGTCGGCGACCCGGCTGACCGCGGCCGAGGAACAGCAGGATCAGGCCGGCGATCAGCGCAACGATGCCGATGATGCCGAGGATGATCGGAAGCACCTTGCCGTACAGCGAGATCTTGTCCGCGCCGTCCTTCGCAATGGTGATCTGATTTTCGATCGTGTTCTCGTCGTACGCGAGAGTGGCCTTCAGAACGGTCACCTCAGGCTTGTCGGCCGCGCGGGCGTAGTACTGGAACGGCTTCTCTTGACCGCTGATGACGATGCCCGTGATCGGGTCGACCCAGATGTCACGCTCGTTGCTGTACCAGCGGGTCATCGTCACGTCTTCGGTGGTGTCGGTGACGCCCCACTTCGCTGCGGGCAACTTCAGCTTGTTGGTCGGCGAATCGACGACCTTCGAGAGGTCGGTCGCCGGAACCTTCTGGTTGAAGTGGTAAACCTTCTCGCCGTTGATCTCGGTCTCTTCGACGAAATCGATCGGATGTGTCTCACGCGAGTTGGTGTCGTAGTACTGGTAGGTCTTCTTCTCCGTGTTGAACGGGAAGCGGTAGACCAGGCCGGTGATGTCGACCTCTTCGGCAGGCTTGTCGTTCTGCACCTGGATCGCGCCCTTGTCCGATTCGATCGGATCGCCGGTCTTGCGATCGAACGTGCCCTTGACGACGCTCGCGGTGAGCAGGCCGGTGTCGGCGCTCTTGTCGGTGCGACGCAACGTCGAGCCACCCTGCAGGGTGACGACGTCGGAGTCCGACGGCTCTTCGACCGTGATGAAGCGCTGCGACACGAGCGGGACGTTCTTGTCGACGACTGCAGCACCTGTCGGCGAGGTCAGCGACTTCGCGTCGAGCACCTCACCGCCCTGGTTCTGCGGCGTCACGGCGATCGTGGTGACCTCGAGGTCAAGCGGCGTTTTGGCCAGCTTGGGCAACGTGTAGGTCGGAATCAAGATGGCGGCAACGAGTAGGAAGACACCGAAGAAAAACAGAATGCACACCAGCGCCTTTTTCGGCCCTGAACGCTCCGCCATGCTGACGCTCCTTATATTCACGAACAACAGATCACGAAAAGATCCACGAACCGAAATTTGCCTGACTCGACGTGTGACTCCGCGAAAAATTCATGGAGTCGACGTCATCCGTCGCCAGATCAGCCCGACATCGAGTAAGACACTAACAGCCTTGTCTCCTCAGGCAATGGCGGCGCGGTCGATTCGGGACTATTCGGTCGACCAGCGGCTGATTCACGACCGACCTGGACGCGTTTAGGGTGGTCGGAGGTTGTAGGTCGGCGGTGGGAGCCGTCGCCGTTCGAACCAGAGTCGATAGGAGTCCATCGTGAAGGCTGTCGTCTGCCGGGAGACCGTGCTGACCGTCGGTGAGGTCGAGACGCCCACTCCTGGCAAGGGGCAGGTGCTGCTGGAGGTCACCGCGTGCGGGATCTGCGGCTCGGACCTGCATTCCCGGGTGCATTGCGACGACATGGCCGAGTTGGCCGCCGAGACCGGCTACACCGGTTTCATGCGGTCGGACCAGGACATCGTCATGGGCCACGAGTTCTGCGGCTCCGTTCTCGAATACGGTCCGGGAACCCACAAGCGCTGGAAGCTGGGTGCACCTGTCGCTGCGTTGCCGATCGTTCGCCGCGGCTCCGAGATTCATCTGACGGGACTGTCCGCGCTGGCACCCGGCGGCTACGCGGAACGCGTCGTTGTTCAGGAAGCCATGGCCATGACCGTGCCCAACGGTCTCGAACCGGAGAAGGCTGCGCTGACCGAGCCGATGGCCGTCGCGTGGCACGCGGTTCGCAAGGGTGCGGTCGGGAAGGGGCAGACGGCGATCGTGATCGGATGTGGACCGATCGGGTTGGCTGTCATCTCGATGCTCAAAGCGTCGGGCGTTCGCCATGTCGTCGCGAGCGACTTCTCGCCGCGGCGTCGCCAGTTGGCCGAACAGTGCGGCGCCGACCTCGTCGTCGATCCCGCCGAGCACTCGCCGTGGACGTCGTATCCGGAGCGCAACGAGATCCGCAAGATCACGGGACTGCTCGAACTCGGAATGGACACCATGGAGAAACTGCGATGGGCGCCGAAAGTGCCGTGGTGGCACGTGTTTCGGCTTGCAGACACCGTCGGAGCGACACCCGAGGGGCCGGTCATCTTCGAATGCGTCGGCATGCCGGGCGTCATCGATCAGATCGTTGCCACCGCCCCGCTGCTGTCGCGCGTTGTCGTCGTCGGGGTGTGTATGGAGACCGACAAGTTCCGGCCTGCGATGGCGATCAACAAGGAAATCGAGCTGCGCTTCGCATTCGGCTACGACCCACGTGAATTCCGTGACGCGCTGTACATGCTCGCCGAAGGCAAGGTCGATCCGACGCCGCTGATCACGGGCAAAGTCGGATTGGCCGGGGTGGCAACGGCTTTCGAAGCCCTCGGCAAGCCGGAGGAACACGCGAAGATCATCGTCGACCCGTCGAGTGCAGCGGTCGCGCCCTAGTGGAACAGCCGAGTCAGGTCCGTGGTTTCGTCCCCGCGCTGGAAGGTATGCGCGGCGCCGCGGCTCTCGGCGTGCTCGTCACCCACGTCGCCTTCCAGACCGGCGCGGCAGGCTCGCCGGTCATCGGCCGGATCTGGGGACGTTTCGACATGGCCGTCGCGTTGTTCTTCGGATTGTCCGGCTTCCTGCTGTGGCGCGCGCACGCCGCCGCTGCTCGCGGTCTGGCGCCGAAGCCTTCGGCCAAGCGTTACCTGCTCAATCGCGCGGCTCGCATCCTGCCCGCCTACTGGGTCGTCGTGATCCTCGTGCTGCTGTTCCTGCCCCAGGCGGGCGGCGGCTGGCGGGTCTGGCTCGCCAATCTCGGGCTCGTCCAGGTGTTCGTACCGCTGACCCTGACCGACGGCTTGACGCAGATGTGGAGTCTGTCCGTCGAAGTAGCGTTCTACCTGGTGTTGCCGTTGCTTGCGCTCGCCATGGCGTGGCTGTCCGGCGAGCGTGCGAGGTATCGCATTCCCGTTCTGCTCGCGTCGACGGTGATCTGCTTGGGTTGGTCGTTTCTGCCGATCCCGACCGCCGAGGGAACCCACGCCGATAATTGGCTGCCTGGTTACCTGCCCTGGTTCGCGGTCGGGATGTTGCTCGCCGAGCTGGCGGTCGGGCCTGCGGTCCGGTGGGAGCGCCTCTTCGCCAACCGAGGGCTGATGGCCACGGTCGCGATCACCGCTTTTCTCCTCGCCGCTACCAACCTGGCAGGTCCGGCGGGCCTCACGCGCGCCGAACCATGGCAGCACGCAGTGAAGATGCTGCTCGGCGCGATCCTTGCCTTCGCGTTGCTCGCACCGCTGGTGCTCGGTGCTTCACACAGACACCGAATCTTGGAAAGTCCGCTGATGCTTGCCATCGGACGTTGGTCGTTCGGACTGTTCATGTGGCACGTAGCCATCTTGTCGATCATCTTTCCGGTGTTCGGGATCGTGCCGTTCCGCGGCAGCTTCGTGCTTGTCCTCGTCCTTACGATCGTGCTGTCGATACCGGTGGCGTCGGCTAGTTACGCGCTGGTCGAGGAACCTGTTCGGCGCGCGGTCAAGCGGTGGGAAAGTCGGCGCAGGATCGGCGGCCCCAACGACGGATCGTCCGACAGCCCCGCATCGGAGAGTCCAGCCAGGACAGACAGCCCGACGACGATCACCGCGATCAACCCGGGCAACTGAACCCACATCGAATGCCCGACGTAACCGTCGGGAGCGCGCCACGGTCCCCGCGACAATGCGGCCACCGACAGAGCGGTGCCTAGCCCGGCTACCGCGACGGCTGCCTGCAACGTTGCGACGACCCGGCCGGTGCGGGCGATCAGCATCGCGCCCGCGGCGATCACAACGGTGAGGACCGGACCAGCCACTCCGGCGATCACCCAGGTCAACGCGAGGAGCCCGGCGAAACCGATGGTTCGGCTGCGCCACGGGCGGGGCGGAACGGGTGCTTGTCGGCCTTTTCTTGCAGGGAGGAAGGCCAGCGCGAACAGCGGCAACAGCAGAAGCAAACCGCCGAAGATGCCGACGCGGTACCAGCGGTCGGTCGGGAATTCGAGTGTCACGGTGCCGTCGGTTCCGGCGGGAACGATCCAGCCCTGTTGCCAACCGTTGACGACGACGGGCGTCAGTGTGGTTCCGTCCGGTCCCGTCGCGATCCACCCGACGTTGTTGCTCTGCGGGACAACGAGCAACTGATCCGTCGGCTCGGCAGGCACCTGTAGCTCGCGGTGATTTTCGGTCCACTCGCCGGTGGGGACGGCCCGGACGGGTGCAGGCGGTTGCGTCGATTCGGCTGTCAAGCGGAGCCCGTCGGCGACGAACAGCGGCCCCGGGCCGACCGCCACATCTTGCCGACCGGTGGGCAGATCGATCGACTGCGGACCCTCGCAGAGCTGCGCGCGAACCGGTGCGCCGCTGCGCAACTCGTCGACCGTTGCCGTGACGGACATCCGAAGTTGTTGTCCTGCAACCGATAACACCGGCCCATCGGCGCAGTCGACGGTGATACGGCGTTGCAGGTCGAGGGAGGCAGGGTAGAGCGGCTGCGAGTCCGGACCCAGCACCGTCACCTCGGACAGCCCGGCGGGTTGCAGCAGCGCGAACCCGATCGCTGTCAGGTCGAGGACGGACCGCCAATCGACGATGCTCAGTTCGATGCGGTCGGTGATGCGGGGGTGCAGGTCGATGGTCGATTCGTTGCCGCGCAGGTCGCGAACCTGGGGTCCGTCGCCGAGGTTGACCGAAACGACGGTCGGACGGGTCGGCAGATCGCCGAGGCTCGCCGCGATGTCCAGGCCGGTGACCAACTGCGGCGACGGGAGTTCGATGGTCAGCGTCGGTTTTGCTCCACCCAACTTCCGCACCGTGTCCTCTGGAGCGGTCCACGACGTCCGCGGGTCGCCGTCCGTAGCCGCGAAGGCGGAGCCACGGATGTCGCCGATGTCGGCCTGGCCACGCGCGACGGGTCGGCCGGGTGCGCTGAGCAGGGTCTCCAGCGCAGGGCCCTGTCGCGAGCGAACGGTGAGTTCGGGGACGACGGTGGTCGGAGCGGGAACGTTCAGCGTCCGTTCGAATGTCGTCGGCTCTTCGGGTGCGAGGGCGAGGCCCTTGCTGCAGCGAACTCGGTCGGGAGCGTCGGCGCAGCCGGTTCGCCCGGGTAGTTCCTGGCCGAGATCCCACCCTGTGACTGCTGCGCCCTGCGGTGTCGGCGGCAATACCGTCCGGTGGCGAATGGGTACGAACGTCGGTGCGGCCGCGTTGCTGAAATCCTCGACGGAGACCTCGCTGACCCCGAATTGGCTACCACCCGAACCGTTTTCGGTCTCGATGGCGACGACTCGAATCCACGAGGTCCGCCCGGGTGGTAGCGAGACGGTGATCGGAGTGCCCGGTTTCTCGACCCGCGCCGCGGTGCTGCCGTTCTCGGTCTGGATCTCCACCCAGGTCACCGGTGTGCCGAGCGCGGCAGGGCTGGTCGTCACCCGAAGTAGCGCGCTGTCGACCGGGCTATCGAGATCGAGGCGAAGCCACTGACCCAGCGCCGGATCCAGACCGTTGCTCAGCCAACTCGTCGCGTTGTCGCCGTCGACGGTCGCTGCCGGACCGCTGCCGGGTGAAGCGCCGCCGAGTTGCGTTGCGTCCGATGCCGCACTGGACACGCTGACCGTCGCGCCGGTCCACTCGCCGTTCACGAGGTCGGCGCCGTAGACGGGATAGTCGGGAACGAGGTTGTAGGTACGCCTTGCCTCGTCGGGCGTACGAAGCGCGGAACTGTGGTTGTCGACCTGACCGAAGTCGGTCTCCCGGTTGGTCGGTGTGTCGGTGACAGTGACGGCGTCGATCGGTAGGCCGGCTCGGCCCGCATCGCTCGCAAGCAGCCGTGGACCGGTAGCGCCGAGTCGCAGTAGCGATTCCGGTCCGCCCTGGACTATCGGGACCGCCGCGAGGTCGGTCGTATATGGCTTGGTCTGGGCTGAGGCGTCGGGTGCACCCGGCACGGACACCGAGTAGATCTCGATCGCAGGGTAGTCGGGGCGTAGGTCGCCGTCCGCGACGAGTCCGTCCGACTTCGCCGGACCGATGTCGTCCCCGAATTGCGCGACCTTCGCCAGGCCCGGGGAACCGTCGATGGCTTGGTGCACCAGCATCGGCCGTGTCGAACGCGAATTTTCGGAGTCGAGGTCGTTGCGAAGCACGACGTAGCCGATGCCCTGACTCAGCAGCGCTGCTGCCATGTCGTCCGACGGCCGTCCGTCGGCAATCAGACGCTGGACCGAATCCATCGCCCTGATCGCGCCCGGCGGATTCAACGGCACAGCGTCGCGGACGGCCCACGGTGTACTCGCCAATGCCTGCAGTGGCTCGTCACGGGTAAGACCCCACACCTGACTTGCGAACGGTGCACCAGGAACGACGAGGGCGCGTTGCCCGTCGGAATTGTCTTCCAGCCATTGGGCGGTCTGGTGCCAGTAGTCGGGCACCTCGTCGTAGCCGCCGCGTGGCGCAAGCTTTCCCGTCCATGCCAACGATGTCGCCAACGTGAGTGCGACGAGGACGAGGCCGGTCAGAGCAACCATCGGGTTGCGTTCCGGGTGGGCGTAGGCGGTGCGTAGCCGTCCGAACGATGCCGATGCAGGCAGTGGGACGCGCGCGAGCAGGTGCGCGATCCCGAGCACGAGCGGCAGCCGGATCAGTGGTTCCAACTTGTGCACGTTGCGTAGGGGTGCGCCGCCGGAGTCGAGGAAATGACGGACCGACTCGGCGATCGGCGACGACAGCTCGCCGACGTAACCGGCGCTCAGGCCTGCCAATCCGACGAAGAGAATCAGCGCCAGCCGCCCACGTGCAGGCATCGACCGCATCCCGAGACCAGCCATGCCCGCCGCTGCAACAACGCCCGTCGCGATCACGGCGGCAGGCTGCGTGACGAGGACGGCACCCGCGATGCGCTCAGGCGAAACGAACGGGGTCCAGCTGTCGGTGCCGCGCAACACTTCCGCGAGTGACGTCCACTGCGTGGTCACGCCTGCCGACTCGATGTAGTCGAGGAACGGTGGACTGACGCTGCCGAGCAGCAATAACGGAACTATCCACCACAGTGTTGCGAGCAGGAGGCAGGGAATCCACCACGCCGTGAAGATCCACCACGCTCTGTTCGGTTTGTGCGAGAGCCACCACACGCCTGCGACCAGGCACGCGGCACCCGTCGCGACAGCGTTCACCGACCCCATCAACGCGACCGCGACCGCAGACTGTGCCGCGAGGCGGGCGGGTGAGTAGGTGCCGATTCGCCCCGAAGCGATCGCAGCGGACGCCAACAACACCCACGGCGCGAGCATCATCGGCAACGTTTCCGACGAGATCGAACCAAGGGTCGTGAGCACCCGCGGGGACAGCGCGAAGGCGATGCCCGCAACGATGCGCGAGCCGCGACTACCGATGCCGAGGGTCTCGGCGAGCCGAACGATTCCCCAGAAGCCCGCAAGCAGGAGCAGTGCCCACCAGATTCGCTGGGTGATCCACGGCGGTATGGCGAGCAGGTCGCCTAGCGCAAAAAACGGGCCATGTGGAAAGAAGTAACCGTAGGCCTGGTTCTGCACCTGGCCGAGGGGCGCTTGACTACTCCACTGATGTGACGCACGCGCGAGGAATCCCAACGGATTCTGCGCGAGGTCGTACTTGGTGTCGGCGGCGGTCAGACCAGGTGATTGAACGAAGGCAAGAACGAGACAGACGAGTGCTGCGCCGGCGAACCAGCGACGATCGAGCGGCGTGGTCGACCCGGGCGGTTGGGAATCCGCGACGATCAGCGGCTGCCGTACTCGACCTGGTTGAGCAGCGAGGAATCGGCGTTACCGCTGCGATCGATCTCCGGACGGCTGTTGTCCTGGATGGCGAAAGTGACTCCGATGATGACGAGTGCACCCAAGACGGCGCCAGCCACTGCGCTACCTGCACCCGCTGCGGTCAAATTCATCTCGGTTCTCCCACATTTCGTCGTTCCTGCATTGCCTCGGTCAAGGTATCACCTTCCGCAGCCCCTGCCTTGCTTGTGTCTTCGAGTCGAACCCCCAGCGCGCCGAGAAGTGTGCCCAATTTGGTCGTCGTCTCGTCCAGTTCGGACTGTGGATCGGAGCCTGCGACGATTCCGCCGCCCGCATAGGCCTCGAGGGTGCGACTGTCGCCGGCGAGTTCGGCGCATCGGATCGCGACGATCCAGTCGCCGTCACCGTCGGCGTTACACCAGCCGACTGCGCCGCCGTAGAACCTGCGGTCGCCTTCGACGTCGGCGATCGTCGCGAGAGCCACGTCGGTCGGTGTGCCACACACAGCGGGCGTTGGATGCAGCAGCGCGGCTACGTCGAGTGCGGTCGTCGCGTTTTCGCGAAGGACGCCGTGGATCGGAGTTTCCAAATGCCACACCTCGGGTGTGCTCAGCAAGATCGGCCGGTCGGGAATCGTCAGCTCGGCGCACACGGGACCGAGTCGCTCGCGAATCCAGTCGATGACAAACGAATGCTCGTGCTGGTTCTTGGTCGAGGAAAGCAGTCCGTCGGCTTCCGCGCGGTCGGCGATCGGATCTTTGCGCCGCGGCGCGGTGCCGGCAAGCGGTCGTAGCCGCACCGCATTGCCGTGTCTGCTCACGAGGACCTCGGGGCTGGCACCGATCAAAGTCGAAGAGCCGAGGACCGAGTCGTCAAGATCGACGGCGAAAACGTTGGCATTCGGATGCCGTCGGACGAGATGGGAGACGAGCAGTTCCGGATCGATCGGGGTGTCTGCTTCGACTGTGACCGAGCGCGCTGCAACAACTTTCGATATTCGCCCGGCATCGATCGAGCCGATCAGGCGTGCCACTCGCGTCATGTGTGCTGCCGGGGAGGGGTTCTCCCGGATGATCCGACTCGGTGGCAACTCGGCGAGTGTTCCGTCGGTCTGCCACCGGACTGGTGTGAAGGTGGCCGATTCAGGTGCCGTCAGTACGCCCCCGCGCGACGGGTCGAACGCGAGTGCTCCCACAATCAGCGGGACCCGACCCGCGCGCAGACTCGCCGCAGCCGCGTCTACCTCGGTGAACCGTTCGCGTGCGCCGGTTGTCCTGACGACCTGATCGGTCCGGGCGAGCAGAAACCCATCCATAGTGAAACGACAGTAGCGTCAGCGAACCCCGCTCGGGGTCGGCCGAGAACCCGTCTCCTGGCGGGGCATCGTCTGGAACTGCGGCACCTGCGGCGCAGGAAGCCGCATCTCAGCGACCGCCTCCCGGTACAGCGGACCCATGTCGGGGAAGGCCGGAACCGACAGCTGCGGCGTCCCTGCCAGGTTCAATGCCGAGGTGAGGTCGCCGCAGGTTTCGCGGCGCCACGCGGTGAGGTTGGGCACCTCCGGTCCGAACCGGGTCTCCAGGAACCGCAGGATCGAGGTGTGATCGAACGTGTCGTGACACACATAACCACCGCGCGTGAACGGTGAGATCAAGATCGTGGGGACCCGTGGACCGAGACCGATCGGGCCTGCCATCCCGGTCGCTTCCGGAGACTGGATGAGGGCTCGCTGGCTCAAGTACTCGCCGGGCGTGCCCGGCGGTGCCAACGGCGGTGGAACGTGATCGAAGAAGCCGCCGTTCTCGTCGTAGGTGAGAATCAGCAACGTCTTTCGACACACCTCGCTGTTGGAGGTCAACGCCTCCAGGATGCCCTGCAGGTACAACCCGCCGGCTGCCGGTAGCTCGTCGGCATGCTCGGTCGTCCACTGCGGACCGCAGATCCACGACACCTGCGCCAGGTTGCCGCTCTGAACGTCCCGGCGTAGCTGCGGGATCAGTTGTCCGTCCGGGATGGTCGACCGACCCCTGCGGAAGAGTTCGGTCGATTCGTCCTGATAGGCGACGAAGTGGTCGAGCATGTTGTCGCCGAAGTCGTCGCGCTCGCGGTACAGATACCAGTCGACGCCGGCGGCTTGCAGCTGTTCCGGATAGGTCCTCCAACTGAAGCCCGATCGCAGGTTCGCGACATCGGGTCCGCCGTGGGTGCCTTCGGCATCGATCGACGCGGACATGAGATAGAGCCGATTCGGATTCGTCGGACCGATCACCGAGCAGAAGTAGCGATCGCAGATCGTGAACGCGTCCGCCAACCCGTAGTGCATCGGCAACTCGTCGCGGGTGAAGTAGCTCATCACCCTGCCGCCGCCGTTTCGAACCGCGTCCGGCTGGCTGCTCGCTGCGGCGAGACCGACGTCGACGGGAATGTGGCTGCGTACGTAATTGTCGTTCGTGCCGTTCGCGACGGACCAGTGCTGGGTCTGCCAGGTGTGGTCGACATCGATGAGGTGCTGTGCCGACGAGGCACGGGTGTCGAGACGCCAGGGGAGCAGGACGCCGCCTGCGAAACCGTTCGCGGTCGGGTCGAATTGCTCGAACGCCGACAGTCCCGTCCGAGGGTCGCGTGGAACGTTCGGATCGTCGAAACCCGCTACGCCGGAAAGGGTTCCGAAGTAGTGGTCGAACGAGCGGTTCTCCTGCATGAAGATGACGACGTGTTCGATGTCGTTCAGCCGCGAACCCGTCGGTGCGGCGTGTGCGAGGTTGAGCCGAGCGGACGGGGACATGGCAGCGAAAGCTGCAGTCGCGCCGACGAGGCCGGCGCCGCGCTGTAGGAACTGCCGTCGCGACCAGGTAGTCATCGAGCGGGCGCCGACTTCTTGCACGGCGGCACCATCAGCACGGGTCGATGGCAGTGCTTGAGCACGTGGTCGGCAACGCTGCTGTGCAGCAACGCCCTGATGCCCGTCGCGCCGCGGGTGCCCGCGACGATGATGTCCACGTCGAGTTCGTCGGCGATGTCGACGATCGTGTTCCAGATCGTCGTCGAGCACTCCTCGGTCCGAGCTTCGGCATTGAGGCCTGCGGCGCGGGCAAGTTCGACGCCCTCGGAGTTGGTTACCTTCGCATCGGTGAACGCGACGTCCTCCAGGTCTTCGTCGGGTACCCAGTCGGGTTGCATCACCCCTGACAGGCCGGACATCCGAGCCGCTTGGCGCACCATCGGTTCCCAGGCGGTGAGAACTACCGCTTTGTTCGCGGAGAGAAATCTGCCGGAGTATTCGATTGCGCGCTTGGCGTTGTCGGAGCCGTCGTAAGCAATGAGCATCAGGTCGCAGGGCATTGCGAACCTCCTGGTCCAGACAGCCGAATTCGCTACGGGCGACACTACCGGCGACCGACTTGGCTGGCAGCGCAATGCGTCGAGTGAGAATGATCCGTTACCGTCGGACACCATGCGGAAGACGGTCTGGCTGGTTGTCGTGTTGTGCGCGGTTGTCGCGGGGGGATGCTCCAACGGCGGGTCGACGTCGTCGGAAAGTACCTCGACGCCCGGACCTGCCACCAGTGCGCCGCCCGTCGGATCGTCGAGTGCATCAGCGCAACCGAGTCCGCCTGCCGACCCCTGTGGTGCGCAACCGTTTCTCGCGTCCCTGTCGCAGCGGGAGAAGCTTGCTCAACTCCTTACGGTCGGCGTTACCGGCCCCGACGATGCCGAGCAGGTCGCGGCGACCGAACACATCGGTGGCATCTTCATCGGCGGCTGGACCGATCAGTCGTTGCTCACCGCGTCCGAAATGGCTCGGGTGAAAGGCGCGAACACGAATGTCCCGCTGATGGTGACGATCGACGAAGAGGGCGGTCGGGTCTCGCGGATACCGGACTTGATCGGCGAGGAGGCGTCGGCGCGTGAAGTGGCGGCAACCTATTCCGCCGCCGAGGCGCAGCAACGGATGAACAAACGCGCGACCGAGATGAAGAAACTGGGCATCACAGTCGATTTCGCGCCGGACGTCGATGTCAGCAGCCAGCCCGCGAACTCCGTCATAGGTGACCGGTCGTTCTCCGACGATCCGGCGAAGGTCACCGAGTACGGGCGCGCGTACATCAACGGGCTACGCGACGCCGGTCTCGGTGCGGTGATCAAGCATTTCCCCGGCCACGGGCGCGGTTCGGGCGATTCGCACACCGGCGCTGTCTCCACACCGCCGCTGGACGAGCTGAAGCGCAACGACCTGCTGCCGTTCGCGGACCTCGTGTCCGAGCCCGGAATTGCTGTCATGGTCGGCCACCTGGACGTCCCTGGTCTCACCGAGCCGAACGTGCCGACGAGCATCAGCCCTGCGGCGATGAACCTGCTGCGTACCGGCACCGGTTACGGCGCGCAGCCTTTCAACGGCGTCATCTTCACCGACGACCTCAGCGGGATGGCCGCGATCACGGCGAAGTACAGCATCGAGACAGCGGTGGAAGCAGCGCTTGTCGCAGGCGCCGATGTGGCGTTGTGGATCTCGACCGACTCTGTGAAGGCCGTGCTCGACAACCTGGAGCAGGCGGTTGCGGCCGGTCGACTGCTACAGAAACAAGTGGACGAATCAGTTCTTCGAGTCGCCCGTTTCAAGGGTGTGTTGTCCTGCTGATCGTGGTCCCGCTGCTTTTCTTACGACGGCCTTTCTTACCGTAGAGTAAGATAGCGATACAACGCGGCGAGAGGACGGTGCAGTGGCCGGCGGTACCAAACGACTCCCACGCGCCGTTCGTGAGCAGCAGATGCTGGATGCAGCGGTAGAAGTGTTCGCGCGCAACGGTTATCACGCGACCTCTATGGACGCGATCGCCGCCGAGGCGGACATTTCCAAGCCGATGCTCTACCTCTACTACGGCTCGAAGGAAGAACTCTTCGCTGCCTGCATACATCGCGAAGGCGTCCGCTTCGTCGAAGCTGTGTCCCCTGCGGGCAATCCGAACCTGACCCCACGTGAGCAGGTGCGCACCGCGCTGTTCTCGTTCCTCGATTTCGTCGACAAGAACCGGCAATCGTGGATGGTGCTCTACCGCCAGGCGATGACGGAGCAGGCCTTTACAGGGCAGGTGCAGTCGAGCCGCGAAATGTTGATCAACCTGGTCGCCAAGCTGCTGGAATCCAGCACGAAGAACCCTGATCCAACCTGGAACTTCAGTGTTATGGCCGTCGCACTCATCGGTGCGGGCGAAGCTGTGGCGGACCGCATCGCGGGCGGCGAGATCGCTGTCGGCGAGGCTGCCGACCTACTCGAGAACCTGGCGTGGCACGGTCTGCGGGCATCGGGCCCCGTACGCGACTGACCGGTCCGTAGAGACTCACGGACCGGTCTGCCGCGTACGAGAAACCCGTGGCGCGTTGGCTATTGGAAGCTAACGCAGTGTTGCGGTGAGGTGCGGATAACCCTTCTTGGGATGCTTCAACGAGATGTCCCAGCCGTCGGTGACCTCGTCTGCGTAGACGTTCACGGTCGCCGGTAGCAGTGCAGGCTTGCCGAACTTCACGGTGTAGGTGACGGCATCAGGAATCCGACCTTCGACGGTCTGCAATGTTGCTGCCGCAGTGTACATTCCGTGCGCGATCGTGCTCGGGAACCCGAATGCCTTCGCGCCGAGTCCCGAGATGTGAATGGGATTTCGGTCGCCCGATACCGCCGCGTACTTGCTGATCGTCTTCTGATCGATGCGCAGCGTGCTCATCGGCGTAGGTGGGACCTCGTCCGGCTTGGGCTCGGGCTTCGGACCACCGGACAGCGACGTCTTCTGCTGATGCAGGAACGTCGTCGTCTGATGCCACACCTGTTCACGGCCGACGCTGACGACGGTCACGATGTCGACGAGCAGACCCTTCGGGTGCTCGCGCAGGTTCTCCGCGTGGGTGCGGATGTCCAGCGGTTCGCTGACCGAGATGGGTCGGGCCTGACGAATGACGTTCTCGGCGTGGACCGATCCGATCGCGGGGAACGGAAAGTCCTTGGCCGTAACAAGTTTCATCACGGTCGGGAACGTCAGGACGAACGGGTAGGTCAGCGGCAGGGTGTCGCTGAACCGCAGCCCGCACGCCTTGGCGTAGGCAGCGAGGTGATCCGGATCGACGCGAAGACCCTTGAGCTCCAACGTCCGTTCGGGCAGTGACTCGCTACGTGCACTGAGCCCCGGGATGGGCAGTGCACCGAGTGCGGCCTTGAAGTACAGGTCGCGAATCTTCGGCTGCTCTGTGAGCGTCTCTGTCTTGGCCATCGTCATGCGCCCAACAGGCTCTGTCCGCAGACCCGAACAACGTTGCCGGTGACGGCATTCGAAGCTGGGCTCGCGAAGTAGGCGATCGTCTCGGCGACGTCGATCGTCTCGCCACCTTGCAGCAACGAGCTGAGGCGACGGCCGGCTTCGCGGGTTGCGAAGGGGATGGCTGCCGTCATCGCGGTCTCGATGAAGCCGGGGGCAACAGCGTTGATCGTGATGCCCTTCTTCGCGAGAACCGGCGCACTGGCGTTGACGAGGCCGATGACGCCCGCCTTCGAGGTGCCGTAGTTGGTCTGGCCACGGTTGCCCGCGATGCCTGCGATGGAGGAAACGTCGACGACGCGGCCACCGTCCTTGAGCGCACCCTTTTCGATGAGCACGTCGGTGATGCGCTGCGGCGCAAGCAGGTTCACGTTGATGACCGAGTTCCAGCGACCGTCGTCCATATTTGCGAGCGTCTTGTCACGCGTGATGCCTGCGTTGTGGACGATGATGTCCGCGCCGCCGTGACGGGAGAGGATGTGCTCCGCGAGAACGTCGGCAGCGTCGGCTGCTGTGACGTCGAGCGCGAGCGAGGTGCCGCCGACCTTGTTCGCGGTCTGCGAGAGGGCCTCGCCTGCCTGCGGAATATCCGCGCAGATCACGTGCGCGCCGTCACGCGAGAGGACCTCGGCGATGGTTGCGCCGATGCCGCGGGCCGCGCCGGTGACGACTGCGACCTTGCCTTCGAGCGGGCGATCCCAGCTCGCGGGAGCAGTCGACTCGGCTGCGCCGACCCGAATGACCTGAGCGTCGACGAATGCGGACTTTGCCGAGAGCAGGAAGCGCAGGGTGGATTCGAGGCCCGACAGGCCGGTCGCCGCGTCGGGGGAGACGTAGACGAGCTGAGCCGTAGCGCCGCGCTGGACCTCTTTGGCGACGCTGCGTGTGAAGCCTTCGAGCGCACGCTGCGCGATGTGAGAGTCGACCGTCGATGTTTCGTCCGGCGTCGTACCGAGTACGACGACGCGAGCCGACGGTGCCAGGTTGCGGATGACCGGCTGGAAGAACTTGTACAGCTCGTCGAGCTGGCTCACGTTCTCGATGCCGGTGGCGTCGAATACCAGCGCACCGAACTTGGTGCCTTCGGAACCTTCTGCTGCGAAGTCGTAGTCCGAGAGCATTTCGCGGATCGGCTCGACGAGACGGCCGTCGCCACCGAGAAGCACAGGACCGGCCAGGGGCGGCTCGCCGGCCTTGTACCGGCGGAGCTTCTCGGGCTGGGGAAGGCCAGCTTGTTTCGCGATGAACGCACCTGCCCCCGTGGACAGGAACGACGAATACAGGTCGGGAGCTCCCTTTGTTGCTGCCACTTTCCTACCTTCTCTGAGTTGACACGAGTGAAGACCGCACAATTTCTCAGTATGCGGAGTCGACATTGAACTTACTCCGGAGTAAGTTCAATGTCGAGCAGACCCCAACACCCATCTTGGAGACGTCAAGTGACAAGCAAGCAGCTGCGCCCGGTCGCGATCGTAGGCGGCAACCGAATTCCGTTCGCCAGGTCGGACAAGGCCTACGCACACGCGTCTAATCAGGACATGTTCACTGCCACCCTCGATGGACTGGTCAGCCGGTTCAATCTGCAGGGTGAGCGGCTCGGCATGGTCGTCGGTGGCGCGGTACTCAAGCACAGCCGCGACTTCAACCTCATGCGTGAATCCGTCCTCGGCAGCGCGCTGAGCCCGTACACCCCGGCCTACGACCTCGGTCAGGCCTGCGGCACCGGCCTGCAGTCGATCATCGCCGTCGGCGATGCGATCGCAGCCGGTCGCATCGACGCGGGTGTCGGCGGCGGCGTCGACACCACCTCCGATGCCCCGATAAGCGTCGGCGAAGACCTGCGCGAGTTCATGCTCTCGCTCAACCGCGCGAAGACCACAGGTCAGCGCCTCAAGCTGCTCGGCCACGTGCGCCCGGGAATGCTCGGCCTCGAGATCCCGAAGAACGGCGAGCCGCGCACCGGCAAGTCGATGGGTGAGCACGCCGCGATCACGTCGAAGGAATTCGGCGTCCGCCGCGAAGATCAGGACGAACTGGCCGCCGCGAGCCACAAGAACATGGCCGCAGCGTACGACCGTGGCTTCTTCGACGACCTCGTCACGCCGTTCCTCGGCCTGACCCGCGACGACAACCTGCGTCCGAACTCCTCGGTCGAGAAGCTCGCCACGCTGAACCCCGTCTTCGGTGTGAAGCTCGGCGACGCCACGATGACGGCAGGTAACTCCACGCCGCTCACCGACGGTGCCTCCGCCGCGCTGCTGTCCACCGACGAATGGGCCGCCGAGCGCAAGCTCCCTGTCCTCGCCCATCTCGTCGACTCCGAGACGGCCGCCGTCGATTACGTGCACGGCAAGGACGGTCTGCTGATGGCGCCGACCTACGCGGTGCCGCGTCTGCTGGCCCGCAACGGCCTCACACTGCAGGACTTCGACTACTACGAGATCCACGAAGCGTTCGCATCGGTCGTTCTCGCGACCCTGCAGGCCTGGGAGAGCGACGCGTACTGCAAGGAGCGTCTCGGCCTCGACAGCGCGCTCGGCTCGATCGACCGCAGCAAGCTCAACGTCAACGGTTCGTCGCTCGCGGCCGGACACCCGTTCGCCGCGACCGGCGGACGCATCGTCGCTTCGCTCGCAAAGATGCTGGCAGAGAAGGGTTCGGGCCGTGGCCTGATCTCCATATGTGCAGCCGGTGGCCAGGGCGTCACCGCGATCATCGAACGCTGAAAAAAAGATTCGCCGCGGGTGTAACGCCCGTCCGAACCTAGCGATGTCATAGGCGGCCCCGCGCTGCTGCCCGACCCCCGACCCGGCAGCCGCGCGGGGCCTTCCATGTCTGCAGCCGTTTCGCTCGACAAGAAGTCGAGGTTTGCGCCACGTAGGCTCGAGGCATCCGCACAGTGCTGTGCCCATGGATTGTCGTGCCCATTCGACGGTGCGACGATTTTTTCCGAACCTGGCGGGAGATGTGCGTGACCGAAGTGTCAGGGAAGTCGGGACGCCACGCTGCCGGTCCTGGATCGCTTCCGGAACGCAACAACGGCGCCGGTCGGCACTCGGTCGAGCAACCCGACGATGCGGTCACCGAGGTTATTCCGGTCGTGGTCCAGGCGCCGGTCGCTGCGGCCGACGAGCCTGCAGCATCGGCATCTGCGGCACCAGCGGCTGCGGCACCAGCGGGGCCACCCGGCGAGACGCGCCTCGCAGCCAAGCGTCGGCTGCGGCGTCGTCCACGTGTCGGGCTGCTCGTCGGTGGTCTGTTCGCTGTGCTCGCAATCGCCTATGGCATCGATCTGTTCGTCTCGTCCGGCTCGGTCCCACGAGGTGTCACAGTCGCGGGAATCGATCTGGGCGGCAAAGACAAGGGCGAGGCGGAAGCAATACTGCGTGACCGGTTGGGTGAGCGGTCCGAGCAACCTGTCGCCGTAGCGATCGGCGACCTCAGATCCGAGGTCGTTCCGGTCGCCGCAGGTCTGCAGGTCGACGTGGCCACGACGATGGACGCCGTCGGTTCGCAACCGCTCAACCCGATCACCAGGCTGACGTCGTTCTTCACGACCCGCGAGACCGACGTGACGTCGATCGTCGACGACGCCGCCCTCACAGCGGCCGTCACCGATCTCGCTGCGTCGACCGACCGCAAACCCGTCGAGGGGAATGTCGTCTTCGAGGGCGCCGAGCCGATACCGGTCGAACCCGCGGTCGGCCAGACACTCGATGTCGAGGGTGCGAAGGCAGCGCTGATTGCCGGATGGGCCGACGAAAATCCCGTCGAGCTTCCCGTCGTGGTCGGGGGAGTTGCCGTGGACGCGACTGCCGTCGACCGGGCGATCGAGGAGGTGGCGAGGCCGGCGGTGTCGAGCGAGGTTGTGTTCACCGGCCGCGACAACAAATCCGCCGTGCTGCGGCCCGAGTTGGTCGGGGCAGTGCTCACGTTTGTGCCTGACGGTCGCGGCGGGCTCGCTCCCGAGTACAACCGCGAGGCCGCGACGGCAATCCTTGCCCCGCAACTCGCCGTCACCGACGTCAAGCCGAAAGATGCTGTCATCGCGGTCGATTCGGGATTCCCCAGGATCGTTCCAGCGGTCGTCGGTGACATGGTGTCGTGGCAGAAGACGCTCGACCAATTGCCCGCGTTGCTCGACGCGAGCGGTGCGCGGACCGCGGCCGCAATCTACGAGCCTGTACAGCCCGCATTGACGACCGAGGGCGCGACCGGACTCGGAATCAAGGAAGTGATCGGCGAATACTCGACGGGCGGGTTCGAATCCGCGTCGGGAGTCAACATTCGCAAGGTGGCGGAGGTTGTGAACGGTGCGATCGTGAAGCCTGGGGACACCTTCTCGCTCAACGGCTTCACCGGTCCACGCGGCCTCGAGCAGGGTTACGTCGAGTCCGGCGTCATCGATCACGGTCGTCCTGCCAAAGCGGTCGGCGGCGGGATCAGTCAGTTCGCTACGACGCTCTACAACGCAACCTACTTCGCCGGTCTCGAAGACGTCACGCACACCGAACACAGCTACTACATCTCGCGGTATCCCGAAGCACGTGAAGCGACGGTGTACGAGGGTGCGATCGACCTGCAGTTCCGCAACAACACGAACAGCGGCATTCTGATCGAGTCGTTCGGCAACAGTTCGAATGTGACAGTTCGCATTTGGGGAACCAAGACCGTCGACGTCGAATCCGTCACCGGAGATCGGTACGCCCAGACGCAACCGGAATCGGTCACGCTGCCAAAGGGCGACGACTGCGTCGCATCGAAAGGTGCGCCCGGCTTCACGACGAGCAACACGAGAATCATCTCCGACCGCGCGAGCGGCAACGAGGTCTATCGCCACACTCGCACGGTGAAATACGACCCGGTGCCGATCGTGAAGTGCGAGTAGGGCCTCCGGCCTCGTGAGTCCTTTCGGTGGTCCGGCGCGCCAAAAGGACGCACGAGTGGCGTAGCCGCCGTTGGCCGCCGCTGTCAAGGGTTTCGCTCGTGAAACGCGCATGGGTTGGGTGCGGCCGGTTCGATCGCGAGACTCGACACCCATGAGCACCGAACGCATCGCAGACGAGATCAAGTTCGCCTACTGGGTGCCGAACGTCAGTGGCGGCCTCGTCACCTCGACGATCGAGCAGCGCACCAGCTGGGATTACGAATACAACAAGAAGCTCGCGCAGACGGCAGAGAACAACGGCTTCGGATACGCGCTGAGCCAGGTCCGCTATGAGGCGAGCTACGGTGCCGAGTTCCAGCACGAGTCCACGAGCTTCAGTCTGGCTCTGCTGCTCGCGACCGAGCGACTCAAGGTCATCGCGGCCGTGCACCCGGGTTTGTGGCAGCCTGCTGTGCTCGCGAAGCTCGGTGCGACCGCGGATCACCTGTCCAACGGTCGGTTCGCGGTCAACGTCGTCAGCGGTTGGTTCAAGGACGAGTTCACCCACCTCGGTGAGCCGTGGCTCGAGCACGACGAAAGATACCGTCGCAGCGCCGAATTCCTGCAGGTGCTCCGCAAGATCTGGACCGAGGACGTCGTCGACTTCCGAGGCGACTTCTACCGGATCCACGACTTCACGTTGAAGCCGAAGCCGCTCAACACCCCCGAGCGTCCGAACCCGGAACTGTTCCAGGGCGGCAACTCCCAAGCCGCACGCCAGAACGCGGGCAAGTACTCGGACTGGTACTTCAGCAACGGCAAGGACTTCGACGGCGTCACCGAGCAACTCGTCGATGTACGCGATGTTGCCCGCGCGCACAAGCGTGAGGTGAAGTTCGGGCTCAACGGTTTCATCATCGCCCGCGACACCGAGGCCGAGGCGAGGGACACCTTGCGCGAGATCATCGAAAAGGCGAACAAGCCTGCGGTAGAGGGCTTCCGCGGCGCAGTGCAGCAAGCCGGCGCGTCGACCGCCGACAAGAAGGGCATGTGGGCCGACTCGTCGTTCGAGGATCTCGTGCAGTACAACGACGGCTTCCGGACGCAGCTCATCGGCACACCCGAGCAGATCGCGGAGCGCATCGTCGAATACCGTCGCCGCGGCGTCGACCTGATCCTCGGTGGCTTTCTGCACTTCCAAGAGGAAATCGAGTACTTCGGCGCACGTGTGTTGCCGCTGGTCCGTGAACTCGAGGCGAACGAAGAACGCGAACTGGAGCCGTTGCTCGCATGACCGCGTCCCTCGACGCCGCACTGGTTTCCACTGCGGCAGAGGCGGTGTCGGTGGCGAGCGAGCTCGCGACGCGGTTCGCGGTCGGTGCCGCCGATCGAGATCGTGCGCGGCGGTTGCCCGTCGACGAGATAGCCGAGCTCTCTCGGTCGGGGTTGTACGGCGCGACCGTTCCAGCGACGTTCGGCGGAGCTGATATTGCACCGTCCGTGCTGGCCGAGGTGTTGCGGATCCTGGCGACCGCGGACCCGAACATCGCGCAGATACCGCAGAGCCACTTCGTATACGTACAGCTGCTGAAGGTAGCGGCGAACCCGGAGCAGCAACGCTACTTCTTCGGAGAAGTGCTGCGTGGCAAACGGTTTGCCAACGCTCAGTCCGAACGCGGCGGCAAGACGATCACCGACATCGCGACGACGTTCACACCGGCGCAGTCGGGTGGATTCCGGCTCGACGGCACGAAGTACTACTGCACGGGAACGCTTTTCGCGCAGTGGATTCCGGTGTTGGCTCGGTTGCACGACCCCGAACAGCTTTCGGCGCTGCCGCCAGGGGACTACGTACTGTATGTGCCTGCCGATTCGGCCGGGCTCACCGTCGTCGACGACTGGAACGGCTTCGGTCAGCGCCTGACGGGCAGTGGTACTGTGACGTTGGAAGGTGTTGCTGTCCAGCCGGAATGGGTGGTTCGACGGTCGCCGGCCTTCGATGGTCCTACCAGCTACGGCGCCTTCGCTCAACTGCTGCACACGGCAATCGATGTCGGCATCGCGCGTGCCGCACTCGACGAGGCGGCGCTGTTTGCGCGGACGAAGAGTCGACCGTGGTTCGAGGCGAAGGTCGACCGTGCCGTGGACGACCCGCTGCTTGTGCAGCGCTTCGGTGAGCTCGCCGTATCCGTCGCGACTGCCGAGGCCACACTTGTTGCGGCGGGCCGTGCCGTGGATGCGGCGTTCGACGAGCCGACCGAACAGAGTGCAGCGGCTGCGTCCGTTGCGGTCGCCGTGGCGAAGATCGTCGCCGAGAAGAGTGCGGTCGAAGTGTCGGCGGCACTGTTCGAGGTGTCCGGGACACGGTCGGCTGCAGCGGATCTCGATCTCGACCGGCATTGGCGTAACGCTCGAACGCACACGTTGCACGATCCGGTCCGATGGAAGTATCAGCACATCGGCCGCGTTCTCCTGCACAACGAGGCGCCGCCGCGGCACGGCTTGATCTGACGGAACCGAAAACATTATGTGTTGTAACAATTTTGGAGTTACTCGATGACACGCTCGTCCAATTCACTGTCCTTCCACTGGTTCCTGCCGACCTACGGCGATTCGCGCAATCTCGTTGCAGGCGGACACGGGACGTCGATGTCCGGCGACAGGACCGCGAACCTGCGCTACCTCAACCAAATCGGCGCTGCCGCAGAGGACAACGGCTTCGAGGCGGTGCTGACGCCGACGGGCGCCTGGTGCGAGGACGCGTGGCTCACCACGGCGATGATGGTCGAGACCACCGACGTGCTGAAGTTTCTGGTTGCCTTTCGGCCGGGTCTGATCAGTCCGACCCTCGCCGCGCAGATGGCAGCGACCTTCCAGTGGCAGTCCCGCGGACGACTCCTGCTCAACGTCGTCACCGGCGGCGAGAAGCACGAGCAGGAAGCTTACGGCGACTTCCTCAGCAAGGACGAACGATACGAACGGTGCGGCGAATTTCTCGATGTGGTCCGTCAACTGTGGACGTCGCCGCGCCCGGTGACGTTCGAGGGCAAGCACATTCACGTCGAGAAGGCAGCACTCGGTCGGCAGCCGGACCCACTGCCGCCGGTGTTCTTCGGTGGGTCGTCGGGTCCGGCCGGACCGGTCGCGGCAAAGTATGCGGACACCTATCTGACGTGGGGTGAACCGCCTGCTGCGGTGTCGAAGAAGCTCGAATGGATTCGGGCGCTAGCTGTCGACGAGGGCCGAATCCTTTCGTACGGGTTACGTATTCACGTAATCAGTCGCGACACCGCGGAGCAGGCGTGGGCCGAGGCAGACCGCCTGCTTGCCGCGATCGATCCGGCCGCCGTCGAACGTGTGCAGGCCAATCTCGCCCGCAGTGAGTCCGAGGGGCAACGTCGGATGCGCGAATTGCACGGCGGCAGTACGGATCGTCTCGAGATCGGACAGAACCTCTGGGCAGGTGTCGGGTTGGTCCGCGGTGGTGCGGGTACGGCACTGGTCGGTTCACACGAGGAAGTTGCGGACCGTCTCGCGGAGTACGCGAACCTCGGTATCTCGCACTTCATCCTGTCCGGGTATCCGCACCTGGAGGAGGCGTACTGGTTCGGCGAAGGTGTGCTGCCGATCCTCGAGCGTCGCGGTCTGTGGACTCACCCGACTCGGTCGGCCGACCTGTCGCACTCGTCCGTCCCGTTCGCTGCGGCGGCGTCGAGCTGATTCTCGTCGCGAACGACTGGCAGGTCAGCTTGTATGGCCGCACCTGCGCCGCCGAGTCTCGCGATAGCCACGCCGCCGACAATGGCTGCGCCGCCGAGCATTTGCACGACGGTGATCGACTGGTCGATCAGCAACCAGGCGAAGACGGACGCGAAGAGGACTTCCGAGAGCAGCACAAGTGACATCAGCGTCGAGCCGATCCGCGAACCGCCTGCGACGCCGAAAACGTAAGCCAGGACCGTGCTTACGGTGATCAGCAGAAACAGGGGTACGTACCAGGGCAGCTGCTGACCCGCGAGGTCGACGGAGTCGGTGGCGAACGTCGCCGACATGATCCGCGTTGCGATCAGGATGCCTGCGGTAGCAGCAGCAACCGTCAAACCGCTCGCAAGCAGGACGATGGGTGCGAGCGAATCGGACGTCCGTTCGGACAGCAGGAAAAAGCACGCGTTGCCGAGCATCGACAAAGCAGCCCAACCGAGGCCGACCAGGCTGAGTCGCAGGCCGCCGAAGACGTCGATGACCGCTGCGGCACCGACGAGGGCAACGACGGTGCCGATGATCGTGAGGGTGCTTGCGGGCCTTTTACGGACCAGCCACTCCCAGGCGATGACGACGATGGGTGCAAGAAATTGGATCATCAACGTGACGCCGACCGAAAGGTGTTGCATCGACAGGAAGAACGTGGCTTGCACGCCTGCCACTGCGACGATTCCGTAAACGCTGACGGTCCGAAAATGTCTCGGCGCGTCGAGTAGGCCGCGCCGATCGACGATCGCGGCGATGGCCAGCGTGATCACGGCTGCGCCCGTGAGTCTGACGACCAGCGTGCCGCCGGGTGACCACCCGTTGTCCATCAGGGCGGTCGCAAACGATCCCGACAGTCCGAAGGTGATCCCGGAGAGGATCATCAACCAGATTCCGGTGCGCATCCGGTGTGCGTCCACGCTCATGGGTCCACCTCCTCGGGCTTTCGTGTCAGGACCAATTTCGATTACGCTAATGACACTAACGACAGCACACGTCAGGAGTCAAAATGTATTTTGCTCATGACACCGATCATGCGCTCGTGACAACGACGGCTTTGGTGAACACACTGCTCGGTGAGGACGACTCGCTGAGCGATCCTGCCGCGCTGAACGATTTTCTGGACGAGTACGAGTTCACGGGCAGACGCGATCTGAGTGACGTCGAATTGCAGCAGGTGCGCGGGCTACGCCGCAGCCTCCGCAGCGTGTGGGATGCCGCGGACGAGACCGTTGCCGTCGACATCGTGAATCGAATGCTGCTCGACTCGAATGCTCGGCCACGGCTGACGCGGCACGACCGCTGGGACTGGCATCTGCACGTCACCGAAGCCGACGACGCACTTGTCGACCGGATCGCCGCCGAAGCCGCGATGGCGTTGGTCGACGTGATCCGCGTCGGCGACCTGGACCGGTTGAAACACTGCGCAGCGCCCGATTGCGATGCCGTACTGATCGATCTGTCGCGCAACAGGTCTCGGCGTTACTGCGACACCGGAAACTGCGGCAATCGGGCAAATGTCGCCGCGTATCGGGCACGAAAGGCCGCAAGCGGGTCGTGAGTCCTTTCGGAGGTCCTGCCCTCCGAAAGGACGCACGAGCGGCGGAGCCGCCTACGCTAATCCTGCGCGAATTGCCGCCGCTGCTGCCGCTGCTCGGGACGTGACACCCAGCTTCGAGCGGATGTTCGCCACGTGGCGGTGCACCGTATGTGCGCTGAGGACCAGTCGGTCGGCGATTTCCTGGTCGGTCATGCCCTGGGCGATCAAGGCAACGACCTCACGTTCACGACCCGACAGTTCCGACCTCACCGGAGTGGCCGGACGCGCATCGACACCGAGAAAATCCAGAAGCGCCGACGCGACTGCGTCCGAATCTCCGCGCCACGGATAGTGATCGAGACCGTTCAGCGCAACGAAGCGCGCACCCGATATCGCAGCGGCAAGTTTGCGACCGAGCGCAAACGGCACGGCGCGGTCCTGCCGACGGTGCAGGACGAGCGTCGGAGCCGTGACGTGCGAAAGATGGTGCGTCGCATCGAATCGATACACGCCGTTCAATGCTGCCGACGCGGTTTCCGCGGTTGCCGCCGCACGCTGGAACTCGACGAAATCGCGTCGTTCGTCAGCTGTCGCGTCCGGCAGAAACACGTCGGCTAGGAACTTCGATGCGACACCCCAGTGCTCGGCGACGAGTGCAACGATCGCATCGCGTGCCGCGGCGTCCGCGATCTCGGCGCCGCGAACGTAGGATCCGTACAGCGCCAGACTGCGGACCCGCTCCGGCCGCTGCGTCGCGTAACACGCAACAACCGTACCGCCGGACGACGCGCCGAGCATATCTACTGCCGTGCTAGCGAATTCGTCGGAAACAGCGTCGGCAATCGCGGCAAGTGTCGCGACCTCGCCGAGCAACGTCACGGCCGAATCCGGGGAGGGTTCGGATAGTCCCATTCCCGGCCGGTCGTAGCGGATCACGGTTCGGTGCGTGGCAATCTTGGCGATGAAATCTCGGAAAAGACCGTTCTGCCAATCCAATTCGAGGTGCGAGCACCACCAACCGCCGAAGATCAGCGGCGGACCCGTACCGACAGCCGACCACGCGACCGCGCGCCCGCCGACGTCGGTCCGGAAGAACCGCTGCCCGGGTGTACCCACGAAAGAAATCTTAGGACTTGTCCAGCCGATAGAACCGCCAGAAGTCGTGCCCGAGTGGCAACTCCTCGAACGTGCACCCGGCCGCTTCGGCCCAACCGCGGACCGTTCCGGGGCGGAGCACCGTGCCATTGGCGATGTGCGTCGATTCAGCCATAGTCGCCGGAAGGCAATGCAGCACACTGAATGCGTACTGCAGCCGTTCGATCTCGCCTGCGTTGGCGGTGAACTCGTCACCACTGTGTTCGTCCCCGATCAGAATGACACCGTCGCTGGTCAAGGCGCCACGAATCGCAGCAAGCACCCCGACCGGGTCGCCCATGTCGTGCAGCGCCTCGAAGATCAGAGCGAAGTCGAATTGCACCTTGCGCTGCTTCGCGAGTTCGCCGATCGCGGTGGCGTTGGCGACTTCGAAATGGACCCGATCCTCCAACCCACGCTCGCTGACGTTGCGGCGAGCATCTTCGATCGACGCCGTGTCCATGTCGACACCCACAACCTCGACGTTGGGGAAGGCCTCGGCGATGGCAATGCTCGACCAGCCCGTTCCGCAGCCGGCGTCGAGGACAACGGCACCGTCACGCAGGCGGCTCGTGACATCGGTCATCGAGCCGATCCATTCGGGCAGGTCGTGGATGAATCCCGGCCGGTTGAACGTGCCGATACCGTGCCGGATCTCCTCGCCGTACTCCTCGTATGCGACGCCGCCGCCGGACCGATAGACGGCAGGCAACGCGGGCAACGCGAGCCCGCAGCCGACCATCATCGGCGCAGCGCCCATCATGTGCAGCGGACTTTCCTCGTCGAGCAGGACGGGTTCGTGTTCGCTCGGGATCTCGTAACGCCGCTGCAGTTCGTCCCCGGCTTCGGCAACCGCGATGAAGCCTGCCGCAGCCTGCTGCTCGAGCCACTCGCGCGCATACCGCTCGGCGATGCCTGCTTCGGCGGCAAGCTCGGCCGAGTTCACGGTGCCGAGACGGTGGACGGCCTGATAGAGGCCGAGACGTCGACCGAGGTCGATCGTCAACAACTCCATACCGGCAACGAGGGATTCGAAGATTCTGTCTGCAAGATCGGTCACGACGCATCTCCGGATGTGAGCGCAATCCACACTGCTTCCGACTGAGCAACTGTAACGCCGTCTGTGTCCACGAGGGCTGCTGCTGTGCGATATTTGCGGCCCGACACGGCGAGCGTCCAGCCGACTGCGACGAGTTGATCGCCGACGTGAATCGGGCGACGCTGGACGACGCTCAATTGGCCGAGCAGGCAGATCGGCCCGCTCTGCAGGGCGACGGCTGGATAGCTCGAGCAGTCCACTGCGGCCCAGACGATTTCGGACGGGACAACGCCGTCGGCGTCGCCGACCGTTGCGTCGGGAACGAACGGCGAGGCGGTGACGTCGTCGTGCCCGACCAGAATGCCGGGGCTCACGTGTAAGCCGTTGCTGCGTTCGGGTCCACACACGAAGCAATCCGACAGCAGGTGCCGAATGCCGTTGCCAGGATGGCGATTACGAGCAGCTTCGGCTTCGGCAATCGTCGGCCGAGCCGGCGCGATGAGGATGCCGGGATCGATCGAACGCACTTCGGCGTAGACGACGCCGTCGGCGACAACACGCACGATGCCGTCGTCGTCGCGGTGGACCGAGAGTTCCGTTTCGAGCGGTGGCGGTTTCCGTAGCGTAACTCGCGAGGGACCGTCGACGAACGCCGCAATGCGCCCACACGCGTAGCCGCCGTTGGCACTGGCGGGCGGGCCGTTGAAACGGCTGTCGATGGTGAGCTGGCCGAGCAATTCGGTTGTCTGGGTGGCGATTCGGTCGATCATGTCCTTGGCTCCGTTCAGCGGGTTGTGACTACAAGTCAACCGCTGGGAGTGATTGCGCCGCATCGCGCGAACAGGCCAACTGCGAATGGCCGAATCGGGCCACTGTCGGGGCTGACAGACTCGTCGTATGTCAGTGCTCAGGACGGCAGGCTTTGTCGGAGTCACCTTCGCTTTCGTTGTCGTGATGGTCGGCACGACGCTCCCGACGCCGCTGTATCCGTTCTACGAGCAGGAGCTCGGCTTCGGCCAGCTCACGGTGACGGTGGTCTTCGCGGCCTACGCCGTCGGCGTGATCGCCGCACTGCTGCTGCTCGGCACGGCTTCGGACGTACTGGGTCGGCGGCGGGTGCTGTTCATAGCGATTGCGGTGTCCGCGCTCAGCACGCTGGTGTTCGTGACCTCGCCCGCGCTCGGTTGGCTCTACGTGGGTCGGGTGCTGTCCGGCATCAGCGCTGGATTGGTCACGACGACGGCGACGGTCTACCTCGTCGAGCTCGCAGGCAAAGGTGGCGCGGGCAAGGCCACGCGCGCGGCACTTGTGGCCACTGCGGCAAACATGCTGGGTCTCGGGCTCGGTCCGCTGGTCGCGGGCGTGCTCTCCGAGGTATTCGGCGCGCCGTTGATCACGCCCTACGCCGTCCACCTCGGTCTGTTGGCCCTTGCGCTTGCAGCAGTTCTGCGTGCTCCTGAAACAGTCGAACCGAAGGGTGGATCTCTGCGGCCGACGCGGCCCGCTGTCGCACCGGAAGCGCGTGCAGTCTTCGTGCCAGTTGCCATCGCCGCGTTTGCAGGCTTCGCAGCGCTCGGTCTCGTCACCTCGGTGTCGGCGGGAATTCTTACCACCGTGCTCGATCGGCACGACCGCGCACTGACCGGAGTAGTCGTGTTCACAATCTTCGCAGCGTCCACCTTCGGTCAGGTGGCTTTGCGCGGCGTACCGACGCGGACCGCACTACGGCTGGGTTGTGTCGTCCTCGCTGTCGGGGCAACGCTGCTCGGTGCCTCTTTACCTGCCAAATCTCTCGTGCTCCTGGTTGTTGCCCTCGTTGTGATCGGCATAGGCCAAGCCCTGTGCTTCCGCGCAGGCATCGCAGAGATCAGCTCGCAGAGCCCACCCGCGAAGAGGGCGCAGACCGTGACGAGCTTCTTCCTGGTCGCCTACGTCGGCATCTCGTTCCCCGTGGTGCTGGTCGGCCTGGCTGCAGGACCGATGGGATTGCGTGACGCGGCGATCGCATTCAGTGCTGCGGTGGCATTGTTGGCTGTCGCTTCCCTAGTCGCCCAGCTCGTGATCGCAAAAAACCGCACCCCCGGATAGGTATCCGAGAGTGCGGTTTCTTCGGGCTGCTGCAATGAATCAGAACGCAGCTTCGTCGAGCTCCATGATGTCGTTCTCGATGTTGCTGAGGACGTTACGCGTTGCGGTCAGCTCGGGCAGCATGTTCTTCGCGAAGAACGAAGCCACTGCGATCTTGCCTTCGTAGAACGCCTTGTCCTTGCCTGCATCGGCTCCGTTGTCGAGGGCCTTCAATGCAACCTCGGCGTGGCGAAGCAGCTGCCAGCCGATGAAGAGGTCGCCGACGGCCATCAGGAAGCGGACCGAACCGAGACCGACCTTGTACAGCTCCGACGGGGTCTGCTGGGCACCCATGAGGTGTCCGGTCAGCGTCGCGGCCATACCCTGAACGTCTTCGAGCGCGGTGGCGAGCAGCGCACGCTCCGCCTTGAGACGACCGTTGCCTGCCTCGCTGTCGATGAACTTCTGGATCTGGCCGGCAACGTGCGCGAGAGCGACGCCGCGGTCACGCGCGATCTTGCGGAAGAAGAAGTCCTGCGCCTGGATCGCGGTGGTGCCTTCGTAGAGGCTGTCGATCTTCGCGTCGCGGATGTACTGCTCGATCGGGTAGTCCTGCAGGAAGCCGGACCCGCCGAAGGTCTGCAGCGACTCGGTGAGCTTGCCGTAGGCCTGCTCGGAGCCGACACCCTTGACGATCGGGAGCAGCAGATCGTTGACGCGGAACGCGGTGTCCTTGTCGGCACCCGACACCAGCAGAGCGGTGTCTTCGTTCTGGTGAGCTGCCGTGTAGAGGTAGATCGCGCGCAGGCCCTCGGCGTATGCCTTCTGCGTCATCAGGCTGCGACGAACGTCGGGGTGATGTGTGATGGTGACGCGCGGTGCTGCCTTGTCGGTCATCTGCGTCAGATCGGCACCCTGGACGCGCTCCTTGGCGTAGTCGAGAGCGTTGAGGTAACCGGTCGAGAGCGTCGCAATGGCCTTCGTGCCGACCATCATGCGAGCGTGCTCGATGACGTCGAACATCTGCGCGATGCCGTTGGGGGTCTCGCCGACCAACCAGCCCTTCGCAGGAATGCCGTGGCCACCGAAGGTGAGCTCACACGTAGTCGAGACCTTGAGGCCCATCTTGTGTTCGACGTTGGTGACGAAGGCGCCGTTGCGCTCGCCGAGTTCGCCGGTCTCGAAATCGAAGTGGAACTTCGGAACGAAGTACAGGCTCAGGCCCTTGGTGCCGGGTCCGGCGCCTTCGGGGCGAGCGAGCACCAGGTGGAAGGTGTTCTCGAACATGTCGTCGGCATCAGCAGAGGTGATGAAGCGCTTGACACCTTCGATGTGCCACGAGCCGTCGTCCTGCTTGATGGCCTTCGTGCGGCCTGCGCCGACGTCGGAACCGGCGTCGGGCTCGGTGAGGACCATCGTCGCGCCCCAGTTGCGCTCGGCCGCGATCTTGGCCCAGCCCTTCTGCTCGTCGGTCGCATTGTCGTAGAAGATGTTGGCGAAGCCGGGGCCTGCGGAGTACATGAACACGGCCGGGTTGGCGCCGAGGATCATTTCTGCGATCGCCCAGTACAGGATGCGAGGAACGTTCGTGCCGCCGAGCTCTTCGTCGATGCCGAGGCGATCCCAGCCGCCGTCGGCGTAGGCCCGGTACGACTTCTTGAATGCTTCGGGAATCTTGACCGTATGCGTCTCGGGATCGAACACCGGAGGATTGCGGTCGGCCTCGGCGAAGGACGCAGCGATCGGTCCTTCGGCAAGCTTGCGAACTTCGCTCAGCATTTCGCGAGCGGTATCTGCGTCCAAGTCCCCGTACGCGCCCGTTTCGAGGGTCTCGCCGAGTCCAAGTACCTCGAACAGGTTGAATTCGAGGTCCCGTACGTTGCTCTTGTAGTGGCCCATCGTTCTTCGCTCTCCATTGAGTCAGGGGTGCGGTCTGGTCAACCCAGTCCCGCCCGTGTGGCTCCAGCTCCTACACCATGGCGGTGTACTCACCAGTAACTTAGAGTCGATGATACGCCCGGATACGGACAACGACCAAGAGTTCGAGTCCATTGTGTGATGCGTTGCACACACGCCGCGATCGTGTGAAATCCAAAGGCGAACAACGGATCCCGGCCTCAGATCGTGAGGAACCCTCACGTTTGGCGGCGCAATGACATACCGTCGAAACATGGAACCCGGGCGAACGAGATTGCGGCAGTTGGCTATCCCGACGGCAGCGGGCGAAGCCCAGGTCTGGATCGACGGCCGTACGAATCCCCGATTTCTGGTCGTCCTGACCCATGGCGCGGCGGGTGGAGTCGATGCGCCGGACCTGCTCGCAGTCCGACGGAAGGCAGTCGAACTCGGCGGGTCGGTCGCCCGCGTGTTGCAGCCGTACCGCGTGGCGGGTGGCCGGGCACCCGGATCTGCCGTTCGGCAGGACGCGGCATGGCTCGAAATCGTCGCCGATCTGCGCAGGCGCTTCAAGAAGGTCCCGCTGATACTCGGCGGGCGCAGCAACGGTGCCCGCGTCGCGTGTCGGACCGCACCCGCGCTGGGTGCGGTCGGCGTCATCGCACTGGCATTTCCGCTGCATCCGCCTGGGCAACCCGAAAAGTCGCGGGTCGAGGAACTACGCGGAGCTGGGACCGACGTCGTCGTCCTCAACGGAGATCGCGATCCGTTCGGCGTTCCCGATCCCGCCGACGCCGCCCTTGTCCACGTACTCGCAGGTGAGACGCACGCGTTGAAGAAGAGTGCAGCCGTCATCGGCGAGGTGGTCGAGCCTTGGCTGCTGCGCTGGAGCGAGTAGGTCGTTCAGAGCTTCGTTGCGACGACCAGCGCATCGATGGCGTCGCCCGCAGGAGTTTCGCGTAGGCGTCGTTCGGCGACGCGAATGTCGGCTCGATTGCCCAACTCTGCGACGACGTCGTCCGGGCTGAACAGAATCGCCGGATCCTGCGGTCCGCCGACGCCGGAGGTGATGTTGTTCGAGTCGTGGCCGAGGACGATCAGTGTCCCGCCAGGCGTCAAAGCGTCGATCGACGCCGTCAGAACTGCCGCGCGCTCGTCGGCGGGCAGGTGCAGAAAGACGAGCAGGACCAGGTCGTAGTCGCTGTCGAACTGCGCATCGGTGACATCGGCTCTTACCCACTCGATCCGCTCACGAACCGACCGTGGCGACCGCGCCGCAACCGTCGCACCCTTGTCGAGCGCGACGCGGGAGAAGTCGACGGCAGTGACACGCCACCCCGTGACGGCCAACCAAATAGCGTTGCGACCCTCTCCGCACGCCAGATCGAGTGCCCGACCACGCTGCAGCGGCCATACCTGCTGGACGACCAGCGAGTTCGGCGGTGCACCCCAGACAAGATCGGCCTGCGCGTACCGATCGTCCCAGTCCTTGGCGTCCACTCAGCCGAGCGATGTCTTCATCAACACCACGTTGTACTGGTTGTGAATGGTGGTGAGGAAATAGAGATCGGACCCGGTTTGGTACGGGTAGAGCGACGGGGCGTAGGCGGTCGGCAGCTCCCGGGTGTCGATCAGGACTTCGGGCGGACTCCACGGCCCCTGCGGTGACGGTGCACGCATCATGACCACCGAGTTCCAGGGATCGGTCGACAACATGATGTATTGGCCGAGGAACTGGTTGTACTGAACGGACAGCTCGCCGACCCCACCCGTGATCGGGGCGGCTGCGTTGACGTCGTCCTTTTTCCATTCGCTGCCGGTCCAATATTCGTACTCGGCGAGATTGGCGATGTCGTTCTCGCGAACACGGGCTACGTGGGCAAGATTGTTTCGTCCGGGCGGTGTGCCGTAGACGTAGACGAAACCGCCGTCCTTCAAAAACGCGTTCATCTGGAAGTTCCGGTTGCCTGCTTCGGCCGGACGATGCGTCTGCGGCAGATCGCCCCGGTTCTCGCCATTGTCGCCGGATGCGGCTAGGCCGGCGAAATTGGTGGTCCATTGTCCGGGTTGATCCCAGGTCTTGACCGACATCAGGCTCAGGTACTGGACACCGTTGACGGAAACGCCTGCGGTCGGGATGCGACTGATTTCGATGAACGGGATCTTGGGGCTCGGCACGAGATCTTTGGCTTGGCCGAAGATGTCGCGCGCGACACTGTCGTAGAAGATGCCGTCAGCTGGATTCCGATCGTGGCTGCGGACGAGGATGTTGCTTCGCCACGCCCAGATGCTGCCTGCCAGCAGGTTCGGAAAGCCGAGGCCGGCGGTGTCTCCGAAGGCTGTGAGCATCTCGCCGCCGCCGTTGTCCCACATGATGCCGAGGTCGGTACCGAGAACGTTGTAGCTCGCCGTGTTGTTAGGACTCGCCAGACCTGTCGCCTGGAACACCGCTCGGGTTCTGCCGTGCAATTGCGGCAGACCGTTGGTGCCGTTGATGACGGGAATGGGATTGATCGCGTTGGGATTTGCGGCCGCATGAGGTGCGAGAACCACCAGCGACGCAGTGACGCTCACGAGAGCGGTTAACACGATCGAACTGGTCTTCTTCACCTCGGTGCCTCATCTCGAAGTCTGCGCGTACGAAGTCTGCGCGTAAGGAGCCCTGCCTTTTCGGCCGCGACCGGTGCGACGACAGCACAAAACGCCGGAATATTAGCAAGATTGTGGGGTCGGGGAGAGGCGAAAGTTTTGATAGCGCAGCTAACGATGGGGTCGTCGGTGTGGTCGAAAACCCCCGTAGCAACTCAAATCGGGCGCGAGTCTTGCCGACCGTCGTTGCCGAAAAGGCGCCCGAGCAGCAGTGCGACAGGGACGGAAACAGCCGCCCAGCCGAGTGTTGCCGCAGCTATGACCATGTGCCTCAGTGTGCCAGCGCCTGCGACGCACCTCGCCGCGACTGGTTGCGGAACGATAACGAAAGGCTGCGCGAAATTGTTATGTGGACGGTATGCGCAAAAGCGTGGCGATGTGGGCCAGAGCAAACTCTTGGGCTGCTTTTTCGTCCTCGACTGGAATGATTCCGTCCGGTGTCAGAGCAAGCGACAAGGCCAATCGGGCAAGGATCTCGGCGACCTGCTCGGTGTCGAACTCGCGCAGCTTGGCATTGCCCTGCAATTCGCCGATGTAGTCCGCCAGGTAGGCGCGACCGAGCGCGAGCAGCGGTCCGCCGTTGGTCGTCAGATAGGGCAGCAGCACGTCGGGCTCGGTGATCAACAACCGTCGCAGCAGCAGATTGCCGGACAGTATTGCCACGAACGACGAAAATCCGGCGGCCACCTGAACCTCGACGGGTGCGCTTCGGTCTACGCGACTGTCCACAGCGGTGACGAACCGTTGCGCCTCGCGTAGACCGACGGCCTCGACGACCGCTGTCTTACTGGCGTACCGGCGATACAACGTCGCCGGGCTTACCCCCGACCGCTTTGCGATTTCGCCCATGCTCGTTCGCTTTATGCCGAAGTCGAGAAAAGCTGCCAATGCGCCATCGAGGATCGCGGGATCGCCGTCGTCGGACGACGCACCGAGGATCTGCGACAGAAAACCGCTGGTGGTCATGGCCTCAGCTTAGTTGGCCGACCCCAGCGGATTCTCCCTCGATCAGTTGTTGCGGTTGGTCCTGCCCATGCCCGACTGGTCGTTCGGGCGGACGCCTGGCTGGTCGTTCGGATGTGCAACCGGCTGATCGATCGGACCCTGCGCGTTGATCGGACCCTGCGCGTTGATCGGACCCTGCGCGACCGAATCGCGGTCGGTACGCGGGTCGAGCTTGTCGGCGCGCTGCCACTGCTTGTCGACCTTCTGACGCGCGTCGGCTGTCGCTGCTGACTGCTCGCGAGCTTCGCGCTCCAGCCGTGCTGCCTCCGCCGCACGCTGCTCGGCTTCGGCACGCATCCGGACTGCACCGGCATGCTTCTCGGCAGCCTCGGCGCGCTGCTGCTCGATCGCAGAGCTTTCCTCGAACGCGCGCTGCCTGATCTCTTCGGCTTCCGCGCGTCGCCGAGCGGGACGTTTCCGTGCCGCGACTACCGCAACCGCGACGATCAGTGCGATGAGTACAACCGCAACTATTGCAACAATGACCCAGGTATCCATACGTTTTGCCTCCTCGAAGCGCCCTGTCCGGGGCTTCTTACAGGCGTACCCAGATAGTTGCAGCGGTGAACCTGTCCCGGTGAAGGGATCAGGCGAGGCCCTCGGCAAGAAGCTGATTGCGAATGAATCGAGCGAGGTCTTTGACGGCGTCGCGCTCGTACAGATCGATCGTTCGGCCGGCGTTCTCGCGCTCGGTGATCCAACGTTCGATGGCGTCGTGGGTTACCGACCCGACGACCATTTCTTTGGCGCGCAGGCCGTCGTCGGCCCCGGCCTCGGACACGTCACTCATACCGTTGATCATCGCATCTTCCTCCCTGTTTGCGTCGTACTCCAGAGTTGGAGTCGCAAACCCGCGCGACGACCCCCCAACGAAACGTCCTGCAACGATAGCAGCCGATGCGGCACCCCGAATGGGTCCGACCTGGCCCGGACCGGTTCAAATCAGAGGTCAGCGGGGATCGATCATCGACATCCACCAGTCGTTCGGAAGCTCCTCACCGCGTACCACCGAGCGTGTCAGTCCCCACGCCATCAGCACCCCGAGCGCAGCAAGCCACAGCGCGAGTCCGATGACTCCGATGCGAACCAACCACACCATGTCGCGTAGCGGATCGAACAGGATCATCGCCGGAGCAATGGCGAGTGCGAGGCCGATCGCCCACGCGGAGCCGGACCGGTCGGCTCGGAGCACCGCACGCAGCATTCGATGCGGATGTGTGGTCGTCTTCTTCGGCTGTCGATTTCTCATGAGGCGACGCTAGAACCGATGCGGTAGCACGGCGATTACCCGAGAGGTAATGGCGACCGCTACCTGCGCGAACCGCTGCGAGAGGTGGGTTAAGCCGACGATAAGGGGTCGCTAAGGGGGTCGGCCGATTCTTTGTCTCATGACGAACTTCGACGACAAAAGCCCGACCACCACACGGACCGAGGGGGTCACCGACTTCTCGTTGGTGCTTGCACTCATTGCGATCGGGATGCTCGGATTCGCGTTCGCCTTCATCGCGCTGTTCCCGACGGATCGAATGTAGGGACGGCTGTAACGAATTCGGCGCACTCACACACTGGACTTCCTATGAACACTCGAACCGCACGCCGCCCATTTCTGAAGCGGCCCATCATCCTCTCTGTGCTTGGAGTTGTGGCCGTCGCGATCGCGGTAGCCGCGTTTTGGCTGGAACCGTGGAAACTCGTCGTCGATCAGACCGTCGACGAGGCCTTGCCGACCGTTTCGCAGACCGACGGCCGACCGAGCGCAGAGCCCGTGGTGCTCGCAGCGGGATCGTTCATCAGTCACGAACACACGACGACCGGTTCGGTCGAGTTGCTCGAGCTGTCCGACGGCACCCGCGTGCTACGGATCGAAAACCTCGATACGAGCAACGGCCCACTGCTGAAGGTGTTCCTCACCGACGCCCCCGTCGTCGACGGCACCGCGGGCTGGCGTGTGTTCGATGACGGCCGCTACGAAGATCTCGGCGAGCTCAAAGGCAATATCGGCAGTTCCAACTACGTCGTACCCGCCGGCGTCGATATCGACGGCCTCACCAGCGTCAGTATCTGGTGTGACCGCTTCGATGTCTCCTTCGGTGCTGCCACCCTCGGCTGATCACCTCGCTCGCGATGTCAGCTGGAGGCCGGCGCGGCCTTGCCTTCGAGGCTCGCCCGCGGCGCAGCGCGCCAAAGGAGGACTGCACCGGCGGCGGCGACCGGCGGCCAAATCGTGCGCTCCGGCAGCGAAGGCGAGGCCAGGTTGATCGGAACGCCGAGGGCAAGCCCCACCGCGCCGACCCGCGTCACCACGTCGCGGACGCGGGGCGTTCCGACCGCGCCGACCGCAACCGCTGCCAGGCCGAGGTAAATCGGGACTGCCGCGGCGCTGACCGCCCGGAGTCGGTTGGGCACAGTTCCAGGGTGAGCACCTCCGTAGGCCGCCGCCCCGAGCGGCGCCCCAGCGGCAAGAGCAGCCTGGAAGCCGGCGATGCCGACCAGGACGGCGGCGGCGAGGCGTCCGGACGTCTGCGGTGAGAGCGTCATCAGGTCATCGAATCATGTCCATGGAGGTGCGCACCGGTCGGTGCATCAGGACCCCCGTGCGTCAGCCCACGTTGAAGTAGACGAGTGTGCTGCCGACCCTGATCTGATCGCCGTGCACCAGCTGCCAGCTGGTGTCGATGCGGATGCCGTTGACTGTGGTTCCGTTGGAGGATCCGAGGTCGACGAGCACCGCGTTGTGGCCATCCCAGCGAATGTCGAAGTGCAGTCGAGAGACCCCCGGATCGGCGAGGCGAAAGGCGGTATCGAGGCCGCGGCCAACCACGTTCGTGCCAACCAGCAGCTGGAACGCGCGGCCACTGCCGTCGTCGGGAAGAAGTGCGGCGATGTGACCCGGCGCGTATGCCGGGTAGGTGGCGATGTGCATGGGACGAGATTCCTCGACCGGACTTGCCCCCGACTTAAAGCGGGCTTAAGGGATGGGCACCTACTCTCGGACGTATGGAGACATCGATCGTCTGGTTCCGGCGAGATCTGCGGCTGACCGACCTGCCAACGCTCCTGAGCGCGGCGGATATGTCGGCGCGTGCGGTCGCGTTGTTCGTCCTCGACGATCGATTGCTGCGGTCGGCGGGGGCTGTCAGACGGACCTTTCTCTATCGCTGCCTGCGCGAGCTCGACGACGCGTTGAACGGCTCGTTGGTCGTTGTCGAGGGCGATCCGGCGGACTTGGTGCCGAAGGTTGCGTCGGCGGTCGGTGCGAACAGCGTCCATGTCAGTGCCGACTTCGGACCGTACGGTGCCCGACGCGATGCTGCGGTCCGCAAAGGCCTCGGTGACGTCGACCTGGTCGAGACCGGATCGCCGTACGCGGTAGCTCCTGGCAGAGTCCGCAAGGACGACGGGACGCCCTACAAGGTGTTCACACCTTTTCGGCGGGCGTGGTACGACCACGGCTGGCGTGCGCCTGCGAAGACCGACGCGTCGACGCTGAAGTGGCTCGCTCCGGACGACATCGAGGGTCGAATCCAGGTGCCGGACGACGAAGATCTGGGGACCACCGAGTTGCCGGCAGCAGGTGAGGCCGCCGCGTTGGAGCAGTGGCAGTCGTTTGTGGCGAACGACCTGACCCGCTACGACGGCGAGCGCAATCGCGCGGATCTCGATTCGACGAGCCGGATGTCGGTGTACCTGAAGTACGGCTGCGTGCATCCGCGCACGCTGCTTGCCGACGTTCGGGGTGAGGATGCGAGCTCGGCGACGCTGCGAAGTGAACTCGCGTGGCGGGATTTCTACGCCGACGTGCTGCATCACAATCCGCGGTCGGCACGACACAATCTCGACAAGAAGTTCGACAGGATCGATTACAACACCGGTGCAGCGGCGGACGAGGCGTTCGAAGCCTGGCGCGAAGGTCGAACCGGATTTCCGATCGTCGATGCGGGCATGCGGCAGCTGCGCGCGCAGGGGTGGATGCACAACCGTGTTCGCATGATCACGGCGTCGTTTTTGACGAAGGATTTACACCTGCCCTGGTGGCGTGGTGCGCAGCACTTCATGGACCTTCTTGTCGACGGGGATCTGGCATCGAATCAGCACGGCTGGCAGTGGACTGCAGGAACGGGTACGGATGCGGCACCCTATTTCCGGGTTTTCAATCCGACTACGCAGGGCGAGAAGTTCGACCCCGACGGCGAATACGTGCGGCGCTGGATACCCGAGCTGCGCGAGGTCGACGGCAAAGCGGTGCACACGCTGAAGGCGGGGCGTCCGAACGGTTACCCGGAGCCGATCGTGGACCACAAAGAGGAAAGGCTCGAGGCACTGGCGCGCTACGAGCAGATCAAGGCTCGCTGATCGTCAACGTGGAACTCGAGCGGCCTAGCGGATGAACGCGACGGCTTCGCCGAGACTGCCGAGCACGGAAACGTCGGACCGCAGGTCCACATCGTCCCAACCTGGCCCGGCAACCCACACTTTCGCAGCGTTGCGCAGGCCGATGTTCACCATCTCGATCGCTTCGGGAGTGCTGCTCATCGACCACACTACGACCGTTGTCGGCAGCTCGGTTCGAGTGAGTGCGTCGGCAAGCGCCGACGAGGGGAGCGATCCGAGCATGCGAGCGCTGACGTTTGCTTCTGACAGTGCCGCGCGAAGTACTTCGAGCGGCATCGTGTGCGACTCCACGTCGGCGCACACCAGAACAACCGAATCGGGCTTCGTCGGCTGTGGCATTCGATGCAGTGTCGACACGATCGTCCAAGACAGCAGGTGCTCGACGTCGATGCAGCCGCCCTCGTTGTACTGCCGTTCGGAAATGATGCCGAACGCGGGCCTGCACAGGTGGTCCCAGGTAGCGACGATGCCGTAGTGGCGAACGTGCTCCTCGAGCATCCGAAGCAGACGAACTGTGTCGAGACGGAAAGCGGCCTCGATGAGCGCGCCGGTGTCGCCGAGATCAGGCGCGGGGGCTTGCCCGCCGGTTGCTGCGCGCGCGGCACTACCCGGACTGGCACCCGCTCGCATGAGGGCAACCATCTGCTCGAGTATCGCGATGTCGGCCTCGGTGTAGTAGCGGTGCCGCCCGCTCTGATGACCCTGCGGACCGACTCCGTATCGCTGACTCCAACTTCGCAGGGTCGGCGTTGGCACGCCGATCCGCTCCGCCACTGCGCGCACCGTGTACGCGGGTGACTCCGTTGCTGTCGGTTTCGTTTCGATACCTCCATCTTGACTCATGATCACCGCTCGGCGGAAGGCGATACCAAGATGAGATACCAAAACGATGCACGAGCGATGCACAATGTCGAAAATAGTGCCAGAATCGGACGTAGCGACGCACCGTGCGCACCAAACTTCACATTTCGGAGACGACCCATTTCGGAGACGACATAGATGGCAACTGTTGCGGCAACCGGCGCCGACGAAACGCAGCGTCTGTCCGAATGGCTCCGACGAATCGCTGTCGGCGATTGCGGAAACTTCGCAGACCTCTATCGTGCGACGGCAGGCCGCGTGTACGGAATGGCTGTCAGGGTGCTGCGCGACGGCAGCCACGCCGAGGAGATCACCCAAGAGGTTTTTCTCGAAGTCTGGAACAAGGCAGACACGTTCGATCCGCTGCGTGGCTCACCGCTTGCGTGGCTGCTCACCCTCGCCCATCGCCGGGCGATCGACCGTGTTCGCTCAGAACAATCGAGGACCGACCGGGAAAGTCTTGCAGCGCGACTGGATCATCGCCGCGACTACGACGATCCGGTGGTGTGCACCGTCATCTCACGGATGTCGAGCGACGCCTTCGAAAATCGGCTCGACGAACTTACCGCCCTGCAACGCCAAGCGCTTGTTGCCACGTACTACGACGGCTTCACCCAGCACGAAACCGCGCGTCTACTCGGTGTCGGTCTGCCTGCGATCAAGGCGAGAAAAAGGGATGCCCTACTCAAACTCAAACGGCTGATCGAATCCGAGAACGAAACCTCTCAGACGCTCGAACGGCTCTTGCCGAGCTGATGGCGCAGGGTCTCTTCCAGCCCCGCGTACCGGAATTCGTGGCCGAGTTGCGCAAGCTTCCTCGGCAGCACCCGCTGGTCGGCCTCGGCAAGTTCTTCGGCACCCTGTCTGCCGAGCAACAGGCGTGGGCCGAAACCGGGCACGGGGAGTACCGCAGGACGGCGTAGTACACCCGCGAGCACCTTCGTGTACTCGGTGTTTCGAACTGGCTGCGGCGCAACGGCATTGACCGCCCCACGCAGCCGCTCGTCGAACAGTGCGCGGTAGTAGACGTCGAGCAGGTCGTCGAGACCGATCCAGGACAACCACTGCGAACCCGACCCGAGACGACCGCCGAGGCCGGCCGCGAACAGCGGCCGCAGCAGGGCCAAGGTGCCGCCGGCAGGGGTCTGCACGATTCCGGTACGGACCTGCACTACCCGCAGGCCGGCGTCCGATGCGGGCGCCGTTGCGTTTTCCCAATCCTCGACGAGATCGGCGAGGAAGCCGTCACCGCGTTCGCTGTCTTCGGTCAGTTCTTCGTCACCGCGGTCGGGACCGTAGAACCCGATCGCCGACGCCGTCACGAAGACCGGCTTGCTCGACGACTTCGCTGCAACGGCGGCAAGTTTGCGAGTCGGGTCGATGCGGCTCTCGCGAAGCGTCCGTTTGTGCGCTTCTGTGAATCGCCCGGCAATCGACTCCCCAGCGAGATGAACTACCGCATCGACGTCGGCGAAGAGGTCCGCCGCTGGATTTGCGGGGTCCCACAAACGTTCGTCCGGACCTGTCGGCGAGCGCCTGACCAGGCGAACGACGCGATGGCCACCCGTGGTGAGAAAGGCGGCCAAAGCCGAACCGACCAGACCGGACGACCCGGTGATTGCGACGGTGAGCGGCACCGCACCTTGATCGGTCGCACGCTGGTGTGCGGTGAGGTCGTCGACGAGTTGACGATGCCGGTATTCGAAGGTCGAACGCAGCGCAAAGGCCGGCACCGGCGTATCGACGCGGTCGATGACGCGCGTCGAACCGTGGCCTGCGTGCGCGAACTCGTGGGTGTGGCGCCACTTGCCGATCACCCGTGGCGGCAGGGTCGCGATGCCATCCGAACTCAGCACGTCGACGAAGCGGTTCGGAGGGTCGTAACTTGCTGCCTCGTGCTGGGCGATCCAACGGAGACCGCCGGGAAAGCCGAGCACCGCGCGACCGTCGGCGAGGGAGGTGGCCTCGGTGACCGCACGCATGGGCTGCCACGGGGGAATCAGGCGAGGCATCGCTCCCGGACGCGAGAACCATTCGAAAACAACGGATTGCGGGAAGTCGATGGTGCTCTCGAATTCGATACCCATCAGAGATCTCCTGTAGCTACCTGCGCGGTCACACCGTGCACAGCGGGCGGATGTCGTTGTTCGCGGCTGTCGTCGGCGACGTCAGCAGTACACACGAGTTGTACCCACGTGACTCGACGACGAACCGGATGTTGCGCCATTCGCTGTCCGTCACGACGGGTTCGCGGGACAGCACGAACCCCGAGATGCGGAAGGGGTCCCCGACGAGCGCCCACGAATAATCGTCGGCGATGTAGGTGACGATGTAGTTGGTAGGGCCATCGGGTGATCCCTGTGTCGGCACATTCGGAAAGCTCACGTGCAGTTGGGCATTGGTTACCGGATCGTTCACTCGCGCGTTACCGGTTATGCCGCTCGCCCCGCCGGTCCATGTAGTACATCTGTTCTCCACTTTGACGTTCGCGGGGTCGAGAAGGGTGTACGTGGCCTGGGTGTCGCGGGCGCACTCCAGGTTGAACGGTTGCGGAACGGCCGCAATCTGATTCCACGTGCCCATGTAACGGTTGACATCGAGGGAGGCGATCGGTGCGAGCGGCTGCCAGATCGGTGCCGGCTCTGCGGTCGCAACACCGGATCCGAACATGCCTGAACCGAGGACGAGGGCAGCAATTGCGATGGGACCGAACACAAGTCGTCTTCCGAACGCCGTCACCGGTACCTCCAGAGTAGTGTGCCAAACCGATCGGATGTCTTCGGAACAGATCGGGCGCGGGATAGGTGTGTTCCGGACCACACGATTTTCGAGGACCAGTCCTCGACGTGGTTCGGCTCCGAAAGGTTGATATGCATAATGGATCGACTGCGACCGGTAGCGGCCTGCGGCGCAACGTTGCCGTCGTCGGCAGCGGGGTCGCAGGATTGACTGCTGCGCACGTACTCGCGAAACGCGATCGCGTGACGCTTTTCGAAGCGGACGACCGTCTCGGCGGACACGCACACACCCAGCGAGCGCCACTCGGCGACGGTACTCATGTGAACATCGATACCGGCTTCATCGTCCACAACGATCGCACGTATCCGACGCTGCTTCGGCTGTTCGCCGAACTGGACGTGGCGACACAGGAATCGGACATGTCGATGTCCGTGCGATCCGATATCGACGGACTCGAATATGCGGGCGCAAGAGGCCTCGGCGGATTGTTCCCACGGGCGCGGCTGGCAACGAACGGTCGTTATCTTCGGATGCTGTGGGAGGTCACCCGCTTCCACCGAGCCGCACGTGCGCTGCTCGACGGCGCTGCCGACACCGATCCCGACGAAACGCTCGCAGACTTCTTGCTGGCGCACAGGTTCAGCGACTATTTCCTAGAGCATTTCGTGAAGCCGCTGGTTGCCGCGGTGTGGTCGTGCGATCCGGCGATCGCCGCCGACTACCCGGCGAGATACCTGTTCCGCTTTCTGTCTCATCACGGCATGCTGACCGTGTTCGGCTCGCCGACCTGGCGGACTGTGACGGGTGGTTCGGTGCACTACGTCGAGAAGGTCGCCGCTGGGCTCGACGAGGTCCGCACCGGCGTTGCCATCGAGCGGATCGACTCGCGCCCTGACGGCGTGCACCTCACCGACCGGTCCGGAGCCGTGCGTAGTTTCGATGCCGTTGTGGTCGCGGTACATCCGCGCGACGCCCTGGCAATGCTTGCCGAGCCGACGGAGCTGCAATCGAGTGTGCTCGGAGCCATGCCGTATTCGGTGAATCGCGCACTACTGCATACAGATACAGCGGTGCTACCGGACGCGCCTCGCGCTCGCGCTTCCTGGAACTATCTGATTCCGGCCCAGCCGACAGACGGTGTTGTCGTCACCTACGACCTGACCAGGCTGATGAGAATCGAAACCGGCAGCAGCCGAAGGTTTCTCGTCACACTCGGTGGCGAAGGTATCGTCGATCCGGCGACGGTGATCTCCGAGATGACGTACGGACACCCGATCTACACACCGGAATCTGTTGTAGCACAACAGCGGCTGCCTGAGATCGCCTCGGATGCGCTGGCCTTCGCCGGTGCGTACCACGGCTGGGGGTTTCACGAGGACGGCGCGCTTTCCGGACTGCGCGCGGCCGAGCGCCTAGGTGGGTCATGGGAGGACGGTGCCGACGTGGCACCCGCCAGGTCTCTTCGTGTGGTGCGGTCATGAAGCCCGCGCTGTTCGAGACGCAGATTCGGCACGCGCGCCTCGATCCGATCCGCCATTCTTTCGAATACCGTAGTTACAGTTGGTTCGTCGACCTCGACGAGTTGCCACGGCTGCCGCTCTGGTTGCGTCCGTTCGCGAAGTTCCGCGCCGTCGATCATTTCGAAGCGCCTGTCGGCGACGACTACCTCGGGCCTGACACGCTCCGCGGCCGAGTGGAGGCGTTCCTCGCGAGCGAAGGCGTCGCCTTCCGTGGCGGCCGGATCACGGCCCTACTCAACGCCCGCGTACTCGGCCATGTGTTCAATCCGCTGAGTGTGTTCTGGTGTCGCGACGACGACGGCGTGTTGCGCTGGGTGATCGCCGAGGTGCACAACACCTATGGGGAGCGGCACCCGTATCTGCTCGAACTCGACGGGGCAGGTCGGGCGCAGACCGACAAGCAGTTTTATGTCTCGCCATTCAACGAGGTCGACGGTCGCTACGATATGTCGGTGCCCGAGCCGGAAGCTGAACTCGCGGTTCGCATCACGCTGCGGCGTGACGGTCGAGCACCGTTCGTCGCCACGATGCGCGGTCGGCGTCTACCAGCCACGACGCGGACTGTGGTCCGTGCGCAATTGCGAACACCGCTGGCGCCGCTCGTCGTGTCGGCCAGGATTCGGAAGCAAGGAATTTGGTTGTGGGCCCGCGGTTTACCCGTTGTTCCGCGTGTTGCCGTCTCGCGCGGTGCCAAGGAGTCGCAGGAGGTAGGGCAGTGAGTAGTCAGAGTGTCGACGACGGAACCTCCCGCAATACACCGTCGGCAGGTACCCCGCCGTGGGGCGATCTGGTTCGCAGACCGCCCGGCCTGCGCGGTCGGCTCTACACCCGTGGGGCGGACCGATTGTTCCGCAGGGCCGCAAAGAAGCTTCCGGTCCGTGTCGAGTATCCGGACGGCACCGTGGTCGGCGCACAGGGCGGCTCGGACATATTGCCACGCATGATCATTCGGCGCCCCGACGCCTTCGCCGAGCGAATGGGCACGCGCGGTTTGATCGGCTTCGGCGAGGCCTACATGGTCGGTGACTGGACCTCACCCGATCCTGCGGCGGTACTCACCGCGTTTGCGACGAAAATGGCCAGGCTCGTTCCGCGCCCGTTGCAACGGCTGCGTGGACTGTTCGTCGCGAACCCACCCGCGACCGAGCACGGCTCGGAAGAGAATGCCCGATCGAACATTTCGCGCCACTACGACCTGTCCAACGAGCTGTTCGGACTGTTTCTCGATCCTACGATGACCTACTCGGCGGCGCTGTTCAGCGAACCCGTCGCGGACGGCGTGGAGCGCGGCGTCGAGCTGTTGCGAGTCGACCAGCCGTGCCCACCGGCGACGTGGGAACAGTTGGAGCAGGCGCAGCACAACAAGATCGACCGTCTCCTCGATGCAGTTGGTGTGCAGCGGGGTACGCGCCTACTGGAAATCGGCACCGGCTGGGGCGAGTTGTGCATCAGGGCTGCCGCACGGGGTGCGATCGTCAGGTCGGTCACGTTGTCGCGCGAGCAGCAGGAGTTGGCACGCAAGCGCGTCGACTCTGCGGGACACGGCGATTCGGTGCACATCGACCTGATGGACTATCGCGAGATCGAAGGCTCCTACGATGCGATCGTCTCGGTCGAGATGATCGAGGCTGTGGGGCACCAGCATTGGCAGACGTACTTCGGGGCGCTCGACGAGTTGCTCGCTCCCGGTGGCCGTGTCGCGCTGCAGGCCATCACCATGCCGCACGACCGGATGCTTGCAACCAAGAAGACGTACACGTGGGTGCAGAAGTACATTTTCCCCGGCGGCTTCCTCCCGTCGGTCGAGGCGATCGAAACGGTTGCGTCGGAACACACCTCGCTGCGAGTCGCCGAGCGATTACGTATGGGCGCGCACTACGCGGAGACGTTGCGACTGTGGCAGGAGCGATTCGGTTCGGCGACCGCGGACGCCGAGGCGCTCGGCTTCGACGAAACCTTCCGGCGAATGTGGAAGTTCTATCTCGCGTATTCCGAAGCCGGTTTCAGGTCGGGGTATCTCGACGTGCAGCAGATCGTCCTGCATCGTGACGAGGTTGTCCGATGACTGTTGCCGCCGAACTCGAACGAGCGTTACGGCCGATCGTCCGTGGTGAACTTCCGGTACGGCTGACCGGCTGGGACGGTAGTACGGCCGGCCCGCTCGACGCACCGCACGTGGTGTTGCGTGGACCCGAGGCGCTGCGCGCAATGCTATGGAGCCCAGGAGAATTGGGTGCATCGCAGGCGTATGTCACCGGAGCGCTCGACGTCGACGGTGATCTGGATGCGGCACTGCGACATGTATGGAACGTCGTTGCCGAACGCGACCTCACCGGCATCCGGCCGTCGCTAGCTACGTATGCGAGGCTGCTGCGGGTCGCCGTGAAGCTCGGATCGTTCGGCGCAAGGCCGGCCCCGCCCGCGACGCAAGCCCACGTCAAAGGTCGACTGCACAGTGCGCTTCGCGACCGCGCAGCCATCAGTCATCACTACGACCTGTCCAACGACTTCTATGCCTTGATACTCGATCCGGCGATGGCGTACTCGTGTGCGTACTTCACCCGTAATGCGCCTGGGGCGCCGCAAGATCCGGCGTACGGGATAGCGGAGGCGCAGCTCGACAAGCTCGATCTTGTATGCAACAAGATCGGTTTGGGTCGGCCTGGGATGACGATGCTCGACGTCGGCTGTGGCTGGGGCTCGCTGAGTCTGCATGCCGCGCAGCACTACGACGCCAAGGTTGTCGGAATCACCATCTCCCGTGAGCAGAAGGCGTTCATCGACAAACGAATTGCTGAACGCGGACTCGGTGATCGGGTCGAGATTCGGTTACAGGACTACCGCGAGATCACCGGCGAGCAGTTCGATGCCGTCGCGTCGTTGGAAATGGGCGAGCACGTCGGGGAGAAGAATTACGCCGTCTACGCAAAAGTGTTGTACGACAACGCCGCGCCGGGTGCGCGTGTACTCGTGCAGCAGATGTCGCGCAGCGGACCCCATCCGGGCGGCGGACCTTTCATCGAATCGTTCATCGCTCCCGACATGACTATGCGTCCTGTCGGCGAGACGGTCGGCTACATCGAACGAGCCGGCCTCGAGGTCCGCGACGTCCATGCCCTACGCGAGCACTACGTGTGGACGGTCGAGGAATGGCTGAAGACGTTCGAATCGCATTTCGACGAGGTCGTCGACATGGTCGGCGTGGAAATGGCGCGAGTGTGGCGACTTTATCTGGTCGGCGGCGGCCTGAGCTTCCGGCAGGGTCGGATGGGCGTCGATCAAATTCTGTCCGTGAAACCGGCTGCCGATGACGAGCTTTCGTGGCCGGCGGTCCGCCGCGACAACATCGGCGTCGGTGCGGTGTGAACAACTTCTCGCCTGCCTGTTTCGGGCTGATCGCTCTGGTCTCACTGCTGGCATTGGCGGTCCTTCAGGCGGTCACCTTCGCGATCGGCCGAAAGATCGGGCGTTACAACGTCGTCGACGTCACCTGGGGCATCGGTTTCGTCGTCGTCGCGGCCGTTGCGGCGATACTCGGCGACGGTGATTCGTCCCGGCGCTGGTTGTTGTTGGTCCTAGCCGCGATCTGGGGACTCCGGCTGGCCTGGCACGTCCATCGCAAATCCGTTGGCAAAGGCGAGGATCCGCGCTATCGCGACCTGTTGGACCGACCAGGCGGCGGACCCGGCACAATCGTTCGCAAGATCTTCCTCACCCAGGCTGCTGCGCAGTGGTTCGTGTCGTTGCCGTTGCAGGTATCGGCGGCCGCGGGTCCGACGACGGGACCTTGGCGGTTCGTCTTCGTCGCGGGTCTGGTCGTGTGGTTCGTCGGCTTGCTGTTCGAGGCCATCGGCGACGAGCAGCTCAATCGCTTCAAAGCCGATCCGGCGAACAAGGGCACGATCATGGATCGTGGCCTCTGGTCCTGGACCCGGCACCCCAACTACTTCGGCGACGCCTGCGTGTGGTGGGGCGTGTGGCTGATCGCGGCCAGCGCGTGGCCGGGTGTGCTGACGATTCTGTCGCCCATCGTTATGACGTATTTCCTGATCTTTGCGACGGGTGCGCGGCTTTTGGAGAAATCGATGTCGAAACGCCCGGGATATCCGGAGTATCAGGAACGAACCAGCTACTTCTTTCCGCTGCCACCGAAAGGGGCCGAGCAGAAGTTCACGTGTGATTGGATGTTGTCCATGTCACAGTGGGGTGCAGCTCTAGTCATCGACGATCAGCGGCGTTGGGCGGCGCGTGTTATCGCAATTGTCGTCGCCTTCGTAGCGGCAGCGACGATGCTGTCGGTGGCCCAGGTTCCACGCGCGGCGGCAGAACCTGCGCCGCCCGCAGATGCGTTCTACGATCGGCCGTCCGACCTCGCGTCGTTTGCGGCAGGCGACATCATCAGAAGCAGGCCTGTCCCGGTCAAAGCGTTCCAGTTGTTCCCGATCAGGGTGCAAGCCTGGCAGCTGCTGTACCGAACGGCCGATGCGAACGGCGCGCCCGATGCCGCAGTCACCACCGTGATGATCCCCGAAGGTCCTGCCAAGCCGCGGCCACTGCTGTCCTATCAGGGCGCGACCGACTCGACGCTGCGAATTTGCAACCCGTCGTACGGCCTTGTCAACGGTCTGCCGATCGATTTCAGCAGCCCGGCCGGTCCGATCACCCTGCCCGTCCCTGCCGCGGAGATTGCCTTTGCCGCAGGTGGTTTGGCCGAGGGCTGGGCCGTCGCCATGCCGGACCACGGTGGCATCGACAACCGCTTCCTCACGCCGCGGCAGCCCGGGTTCGCCGTGCTGGACGGGATTCGGGCAGCGGAGAATTTCGGTCCGCTCGGGTTATCGGGCGCCGCGACGCCGACCGCACTCTGGGGCTACTCCGGTGGTGCGATCGCCAGCAGTTTGGCAGTCGAAGAGCAGCCGACCTACGCTCCCGAGCTGAACATCAAGGGCGCGGCCTTCGGTGCGCCGGAGCGCGATCTCGAAGCGTCGCTCAGGTCGGTGAACGGAGCGCTGCTCGGCGGACTCATTCCGCTCGCACTGTCGGCGATCGGCAAGGATTCTCCGGAGTTCGAAACCGAACTTGCGAAATATCTGACCCCGCAGGGCAAGGCAGTCATCGACGAGACTCGCAATCACTGCGCTTCGCAGAATGTGTTGAGCAACATCTGGATTCGTTACGAGAACTTCCTGACTGCCCCGATCGACGTCGTCCTCGCCAACCCGGTGTTGCGTCGAGAGATCGATGCCCGCGGTGTCACCGATCGGACCCCGACAGCGCCGGTATATGTCTACAACGGCGTCACCGAAGAAGTCGCGCCGATCGTCGGGACGGACAAGCTGGTCAACGGCTACTGCGCACGAGGTGCCGCGGTGACCTATCGCCGTGAAGAGTTGCCACCCAACCCTGCGCCGCAGATCTTCACCACCCACGGCACCGTGGTTGCCACCGGCGGACCGGCAGCGTTCAAGTGGCTGAAGGAGCGGCTGGCTCCCGGTGCGCCGACACCGTCCGGTTGCGACATCCGGACGGTGCCGAGCACACTTCTCGAGCCTGGTGTCGCAGCGGAGTTGCCGCCGTTCGTTGCAACCGCACTTTCGATGATCATCGGTCTGCCGATCGGCAGCGGGCGCTGATACCGCTACAGGTCGTACAGCATCTTCAGGGCTTCGGCTGAGCTGTCGTCGTCGGACAGGCGCTTCGGATCGATGAAGAAGTCCGGTGCGAACGAGGTCTGCCCCGGCTTGTGGCTGTATGCAGACAGGTCGGTGATGCCTTCTTCGGCGAGGACGTCTTCGACGATCGCGGTGTTGCCTGTGTAATCGACGTCGCGGCCCAACATGATGGCTGCCGCGTCGGCGACGATCTGCGGTGTGCGCGAATGCGCGACTCCTTCGTCGCCGCCGAGCAGGTTCTGGACCGCAGCGGTCGCGATGGCGGTCAGCGGCCAAAGGCAGTTCGCCGCAACGCCGTTCGCACGTTCGGTCTGCGCGACGCCGAGCGTGACGATGCTCATGCCGTACTTGGAGACGGTGTACGCCGACGGCGCGAACCAGGTGGGGTCGAGGTTCAGCGGCGGCGACAGCGTCAGCACACGTGCGTGCTCGGATTTGCGAAGGTGCGGCAGGCACGCCTGCGTGACGACGAAGGTCCCACGTACATTCACCGACTGGATCAGGTCGAACCGCTTCATGGGCAGCGAACCGATATCAGCCAGATTGAGCGCGCTCGCATTGTTGATGCACAGGTCGAGGCCACCGAATTTCTGCACGGTCTGGGCAACGGCTTCGGCTACGCGATCGTCGTCGCGAATGTCGCCGACGATCGGAAGGACGTCGGCGCCCAACGCTCGCAGCTCGTCTGCGGCGTCGTGAATTGTGCCGGGCAGCTTGGGGTTCGGGGTGTCGGTCTTGGCGATCATGGCGATGTTCGCGCCCGCACGTGCGAGCGTGCGTGCAATCTCCAGACCGATGCCACGACTACCGCCGCTGATGAAGGCCGTTTTGCCGGCAAGCACATCGGTCACTTTGCTGCCTCTGCAGCTGCGTGTGCCTGCGCCATCTGTTCCATCGCCGCGGCGAACTGTATGGACATCTTCTCGGCGAAGAGGGTGACGGCCTTGAGCGGCCGGAGCATAACGGTGAATTCGTCGATCTGTCCGTCTTCGCGGGTGTGCAGGAAGTCGCAGCCCTGGATGTCCAGTACGCCGACCTTCGCGTTGAAGACAAGCGCGTGATCAGCGTCGCCCTCGCCGCCGATTTCCTTGGCGTAGGTGAGGTCCTCGAAGACATTGGAGACAGCGCTGAGAATCGCTCCGACCGTGTCCCGGCCGTGGTACGGCTTGTGCGCGATGGGGCTGCGGAAGACGACGTCCTCGGCGAGGAGTTGCGGAAGCGCGTCCCACTGCTTGGCTTCGACTGCGGCGCGGAACGGGTGCATAGGGTGGTCCTGTCGGTTCGACGGCAAACGTATAACAACTGTTATACCATTGCGTTATTGCAGCGTCTACAACACGAGAGCGACCGATATGAGCAAGCGCCGAGCCGACCCCGAGATGCGTTCTCGGCTACTCGAAGCTGCGGCAAAACTGCTGGCAGTGGAGGGTCCGAGCGCGCTGACCACGCGGCGGACCGCCGCCGAGGCAGGTGCGACGACCATGGCCGTCTACACACATTTCGGCTCGATAGGCGACCTCGTCGATGCCGTTGTCGACGAGGGTTTCGCCCGGTTGTCCGACCTCTTCGACGATGTCGAGCGGACCGACAACCCAGTCGCCGACCTCGCGGGGCTGTCGCGCGCATACGTAACCAATGCACTGGCGAATCCGCATCTCTACGCGGTGATGTTCGGCAGCGCCTCGCTCGGCGGCTACCGACCGAACACGCCCGACGAACTCAGCGCGGGCAAGTACACCTTCGACGAGATCATCGAGGCGACCGGACGAGCGATTGCTGCAGGCCAGATCGTCGCCGACGACGCGACGAACGTAGCCGCGCAGCTGTGGAGCACGCTGCACGGCGTCCTGATGCTGCACACCGCGGGCTACTTCGGGTCAGGGCGCGAGGCCGCCGAGCGCATCCTGGTCCCGGCACTGATCAATCTGATGACGGGGTTGGGCGCGGATCCGGCGATCGTGAATTCGGTTGTTGCACAGGGGCTTGTCACACAAGTGCAGAACGCCAACACGCACTGATCAGAGATCGAGCACGAGTCGATCGCCTGCCGCACGGGAAACACAGACAAGCATGTCGCCGCGATCGCGGTCCTCGTCGATGAGCGCGGTGTCGCGGTGATCGACCGTGCCCTTCAACACCCGAACGATGCACGTACGGCAGAACCCCTGCTGGCACGAGTACGCGATGTTGGGCCGCTTCTGTCGGACCACCTCGAGTACGGTTCGATCGGCGGGCACCTCTAAGGTTTCGCCGGTTCGCGCCAACTCCACTTCGAAAGCGGTGCCGTCGACGACCGGTGGCGCCGAGAAGCGTTCGTAGTGGAACTCGACCTCAGGGTTGTTGCGTAGGACGTCGAGCATCCCGCCGATCATCGGGACCGGACCGCAGGTGTAGATCGCGGTGTTCGGTCGGACGTCGTTCAGCAGCTCTTTGGGGTCAGGCAGACCGTGCTCGTCGTCGGTCCGGATGGTTACCCGGTCCCCGAATTCGGCGAACTCGTCGAGAAACGGCAGCGAATCACGACTGCGACCCGTGTAGGTCATCGTCCAGTCGAGTTGCAGTCGTTGTGCCAGTCGAGCCATCGGCAGAATCGGCGTGATCCCGATACCGCCTGCGACGAAATGCAGATGCTTGGCCGGTGACCCGTAACCGGGTGCGACGAAACCGAATCCGTTGTGGGGTCCACGAACCTTGATCTCGGATCCGACCTGCAGTTCGTCGTGTATCTCTATCGAGCCGCCGTTGCCGTCGGGTATGCGACGCACAGCAAATCGATAGCGCCGCCGATCCGCGGGATCACCGCACAGCGAGTACTGCCGTTGTCGACCCGAGGGCAGCCGCAGATCGAGATGTGCGCCGGGGTGCCATGGCAGCAGTTCGCGATCGTCCGGTGCAGCGAGAATCAGGCTTATGACGTTCTCGTCCTGCGCCTCGACTCGCTTTTCGAGGATCACCATGGTCGTCGTGTTGTCGTCGACGCGAGATTTGACCGCGCGCCGATGGATCAACATCGACCAGCCTACGTAGCCGCCGATGAACTTGTCGTAGAACCGGATCGTCAGGTCACGGTCGCGCCGCCCGTACAGATTGGGCGGCACGACCTTGGGTGCCGGTCGATAACCGGTCAAGACGCCGCAGCCCGTGCGGCGGGCGATTTGGCCAGGTAGGCAAGGGCCTGTGCCGTGTTGCCGACCGACTCGGGTGAGTAGCCGGGCTTGAGGCAGAGGAGAAGGCTCTTGCCGATCATCGGAAGCGTGGGAAGCGCGCCGCGGTACATCGCACCGAACACACGCGCCAGCGTCTTTGCGTAGCCGGGGTTGTCCATCGACGGATCTTCGTTGGTCAGGTATTTCGTGCCCCTGACCACGAAGATGAGCAGGCTTGCCACACCGAGGACCATTGTCGTGTTGCGACGGAAGTAGCCGACCTCGAAGTATTCGGCGACGTCATGGGCAACGTGGCGATGCTCGACTTCCTCGGCGCCGTGCCACCGGTAGAGGTCGAGCATGCGGGGTTCGCCGCCGAACTTCTCCAGGTCGGCATTGATGATCCAGTCGCCGAGGAAGGCGAACATGTGCTCGAGGCCGGATATGACGGCAAGCCGCTCGACGAGGTACTGCTGCTGCGCTGCAGGACGGATGCCGGGACGAGGCCCGATGATTCTGCGGAACAGGTACTCGACGTGGTCGACGAAGCTGCGGGCGTCGATGTCGTGCGCGGCGAGGAACTCCCAGATCACCTTGTCGTGCGTTTCGGCGTGCATCGACTCCTGGCCGATGAAGCCGAGCACATCCTCACGCAGCTTCTGGTCCTTGATCAGCGGCAACGCCTCGGTGAACGTTGCGCAGAACATCCGCTCGCCCTCGGGGAGCAGCAGGGTGAGTGCGCTGATCAGATGCGATGCGGTCGGCTCGTCCGGCATCCAGTGCAACGGGGTGTCCGCCCAGTCGAACGTGACGTTGCGGGCATGCAGGTCGACCTTGCCGGGGTCGGTGATGGACTTGTCTGGTGTGGCGACGGTATCGCGACCGAGCAGTTTCACAGGGACTCCTTCGTGGCGTCTGTACCGGATGCGGTGAGCGAGTCGATGAACGTCGTTGCTAGCTCCGCGACCAGCTCGGGTCGGGAGTAGGGCAACCAGTGCCCGGCTGCCACGTCGACGCGGCGGAGGTCAGCGACCCACTTGCCGGTGTCGTCGTAACCTGCGGGACGGACTGCGACGTCTCTTGTGTTGACGATCAGCTGGACGGGAACCTCGGTGTGGCGGTCGCGCGGGTGCAGCAGGCGCTCGACGATGTTGGCGCGGTAGTACCGCAGACCGCTGATCATGTCCGCGCGCAGCGTCTCGGAGAATTCGAGATGCTCGTTCGGCATGGCTTCCATGATTCGCAGGGCCTGGGTCCATACGCGCTCGGTGCCTGCAACTCGGAAGAAAGCGTCGGGAACGACGGGCAACTTGAAGAACCCCGTGTAGGCGGACGAGAGCAACTGGCTGATCGGGCCCCACAGATTGCGCAGCGTCGGATTGGACAGCCGATCGCGGACCCATTTGCCAAGGTGATCGAGGTTCGGTCCGGAGATCGAGGTGAAGGAAGCGATCCTGCTCTCGGCGTCGGGTTCGCACACTGCGTCCCATGCGGTCACCGAACCCCAGTCGTGGGCGACTACATGGACGGGACGAGCCGGGCTGACCGCGTCGATGACAGCGAACAGATCCTTGGCGAGTTCGGCAAGCGCGAAGTCGGCTACGTCGGCTGGGTCGGTCGATTCACCGTGGCCGCGGACGTCGTAGGCAACGACGTGAAAACGGTCGGCGAGCAGTGGCGCGACGGCGTTCCACAGGTGATGGGTGTCGGGCCAGCCAGGAATCAGGACGACTGTTTCGGTGCTCGGGTCGCGAGGTCCGTACTCGAAGACAGCCAGCTCGATCGGACCGCTGCGGACGGTCGATCGGCGGGGTGCGGTGCGGTCGCGCGCATCGGGAGCGAGACGGATCAACTTCATTGTCATCCTGTCGGGATCGATTCCAACCTCGGCGGTGAGGCAGGACGCCGTACCTTCGGAAACAATAAGCGTTACTTGCGGTACAACCAACCTGAGAATCGCGCCTTCTTGGCGCTGTGTCAAGTGGGACGGAGGCAACGCGCGCCTCGCGTCAGGCTTTATGCCGCGGTAACACTCACCCGTGCAGAGCGTGGCAGTATCGGTCGCAAAGTATCGACCTCAAATGAGAAGACGCGGAGGCGAACTGTAGTGACCGAGTCGAGGTCGGCCGAGGACGGCCAAACGAGCGTTCGAGACGAGTTCGTCGACGCGGCATATCGTCTGATCGACGCGCAAGGTCCGGATCCGAGCATGGACGACATTGCGCGCGAGGCGAATACGAGCAAACCGCGGTTGTATCGCTACTTCGCGGACAAGGACGACCTCTACCGCGCCGTCGCGCAGCGGATGGCTGACGACATATTTCGGCGGATTCGGCCCGACTTCAACTTTGTACTGAGCTCTCCGGAGACGACGCTCGGGGAAACGATTCGCGCATTCACCGACGTGGTCGCCGAACATCCTGGGGTCTTTCGATTTCTCGCCCGTGGTCGGTCGCAGTACGGCGGCGAGGGCACCGGGTTTCCGCTCGACATCGGGCGGGATGTCGCACGCAAGATGGTCAGCATCGCCGAAGCGGTATTGAAGTCCGTCGAGGTCGAGACGTCCGGAATGGAATTGGCGATTTACGCCGCGGTTGGGGCGATGCTCGCGTCGGCCGACTATTGGTTGGAGTCGACACCGGCCGGGGATCCGCTGGACAAGGACAATTTCGTCGTTGTGGTGACGCCCTTGATCTGGGGAATCATCGACTCGCATCTGAAGCGACTCGGCGTCGTCATCGATGCAGATCAGCCGATCTTCGTCAGCCTCGCCAAGATCCGTGAAGGATAGGCGGCTACGCCGCTCGTGAGTTAAAGGTGCCCTCCGGACGCGCTGCTGGGGTGAAAATGGGG
>NZ_JBIMSN010000033.1:0-20411 GCF_043944905.1 Antrihabitans spumae | reverse complement strand
TCAGCAGCATCAACATCGACTGTGACGACATCGTCTGCATCCTCAACGACGGGCAACACGGCGCAGCGATCGTTGTGTGCGCAGCGAGATGCTCCATGCCGCACCGTCGGACCCGACCGCCTCGACACCCGCACCACGTTGACGATCCCCGACGGGCCGATCACGAGGAGGCCAGGCAACACCAGGCGCAAGCCTGGAGCGGCACTGTTTCACCGGTGGTCATCGAGAGAGCCAGCGCGGTTCCATGGCAGCGCAACTGTGTCAACTTGCCCTCCGTCCCGCGAGGCGCCGTGGGCGGGGTCGTGGTTGCGATCCGTTGCCGTGACGGGAGACGCGTTGCGCGTCGCAGCGATGACGGGTCGTTGGCGTTCCGGGGCGTTGCGTTCGTGCGCGCCGCGCGCGGGGCGCGATCGTCTCATGCGTTGGCGGACTACGGGAGCTTGGACGCGAGGACGTCGGCCGCCAGGATCTCGGGTGCTGCGCCGAGGAGGTGCTGGTTGGCCATCAGGGCTGCGACGATGGCGCCGTTGGCGTGGGCGTCGCGAGCGGCCTCGTCGGGGAATGCATCGAAGATCCAGAAGGTGTCGGCGTGGGTCCTAGCCGCGAACCAGACAATCGTTCCTACTTCTTCGTTGGCGAGTGCGACAGCGCCAGCGAGCAGATCGGCGAGCGCGTCGTGCTGTCCATCGGCCGCGACGATCTTGGCGACGAAGGCATACGGAAGTGATGCGGGTGTGGACATGAGGGGTTCTCCTTGAAGTCGGGGTTCTTCGTGGGGCGAGTTCAGCGTATGACGAGCGAGGGCCGGTGGGTAGTGGCGTATACGACAGTATTGCTATTGTTCGCGCCATGCGTATCGGACTGATCGCGATCGACGGCTGCTTCGGTTCGGCTGTCGCGTCGGTCATCGACATCGTGCGGGTGGCCGACGGAGCCCGCGGCGATGTCGACCCGCGGATCGACCCGATCGAACTCGCCATCCTCGGACCGAAACGGCGAGTGACCACAACGGCATCGATGACCCTGTCGGTAGACCACCCGCTGTCGGAGTCCGGAGAGTTCGACGTGGTCGTCGTCCCTGCGCTTGGAACCCTCACGGCCGCCGCTACCAACGACGCCCTCCACAGCCGAGATGCACGTTCGGTCATCGCCTCACTCGGGCGCCTCGACGACGCGACCACCCGGATCGCCGCGGCGTGCACCGGCGTGTTCGCCGTCGCCGAGACCGGACGGATGCATCATCGGCGGGCGACGACCAGCTGGTTCCTGGGGCCGGAGTTCCTGAAGCGCTATCCGACCGTCGCCCTCGATCTCGACACCATGGTCGTGGTCGACGGGAACCTCGTCACCGCCGGCGCCGCGTTCGCACACATCGACCTCGCGCTCTCACTCGTGCGATCGATCAGCCCCGACCTGGCCCAACATGTCGCCAAGCTCCTCATCATCGACGAGCGCCCGTCGCAGGCGGCCTTCGTCGCCTACGAACATCTCCGGCACGAGGACCCGATCGTCGTCGAGTTCGAACGCTTCGTGCGCGCCCGCCTGGACGAACCGTTCAACGTCGCCTTCGTCGCGCAGTCGCTCGGCACCAGCCGGCGCACCCTCGAACGACGAGTCCGTGCGGCGCTCAACCTCACTCCGCTCGGCTTCGTCCAACGGCTTCGCATCGAACGAGCTCGGCACCTCTCAGCAACCACGGACCTCACCTCCGCCGAGATCGCGCTACGGGTCGGCTACGCGAACGCCGAGACTCTGCGCTCCCTCCTGCGCAGGGAGCGACGCCGTTCCTGACCTATCGCCATGCCTGTAGCCGGTGTCCTCTCGCTATCCGGTTACGACACGCTCAGACTTTGCTGGCGTCCGGTCGTACACCATCCTGCTGGACTCAACCCTTCTTAACATCGCCGCGCCCCGGCGATGTGAAGAAGTCCAGATCTTGGGTTGGCCTATCCGTAAGCCGCTGAGCCACCAACGCGCCACCGCCTGCGAGCAGAAACCCGTCACTGGCCGGAAGCGTGAAAAACAGTCGTGCAACATCAGTTTGAAATTCGGTCAGCATTGACATCCTCTATCCCGCGGTCAGTGCGCTGTTCGGTCTCCCCGGAGGGGAGCGTCGCCGCGATGACCGGCGCCCACGCCGCCCGTAGGGTGCGCGGAAGGACCAGCTCGGGCCATATATCAACGAGTAGCGCACCGTCGACATAAGTCTGCAGATGGTCGGCAGTGCCGTCACGAAGGACAATTTCGTACACCTGAGCGCGGTCATGCCTACGTGCCAGGTGAAACTGTCGCCCCGGATCAGACCAGTTCAAAACAAGCGGCAACGTCACGGTCGCCAAGGCTTGATCGACCGGTAGTCGACAAAGCCTGTCGGGTACAACGTATGCACTACCGCGAGGTCCCGGCACTGACGCGTAAGAGACACGTGGTACGGCGTCCAAGTCGAATCCAGCCTCAGCTAGCAGCCGCGCCACGACATCCAGGGATGGCGACTTACGACCGTTTTCATATGCCGACAATGTCGGCCGTGACGTGCGGGCACGCCGCGACAACTCCTGTTGACTGAGCCCAGCAGCGCGCCTTACGCGGCCCAGCAAAATAGCGCCTTCCATCGCGGGCAAGCCTCCTTTCCTTTCATCCAGAGTTGCCGACAGTCACGGGCAACTACGGTTGGTCGGCCATCCAGCGAGAATCCGAATGTATCCAATCAGATACTTTACGCCTTGTTTCCCTCGCGCGCTCCATCGACTTCGCCACCCCATCGACCAGGCCTGCTTCGCGCCCACCGACAACGTAGACATCCCGACATCAGTCGGATACGGGCCCGAATCGGCACCAGCGAGTCGGCAGGGTTGCTCAATAGCGCCGAACAGCGCCCTCCAGAATTCGATGGCCCCCCACTCGAATACCCAGGGCGGCTCACGCTGAATCGCCCCGGGGAGTCCGGAGACCTACTGGTTTGAGGACTCAACCACCGGCTGAGTCCTGTGCTGACGGTAATAGAGTTCCTCGTACTCTGCCGGCGGTAGATCGCCGCAATGCTCATAAAGCCTGCGGTGATTGAACCAGTCAACCCATTCGAGGGTGGCAACTTCGACCTGGTCGACGGTCCGCCATGGACCCTGAGCCTTGATCAACTCAGTTTTGTAGAGCCCGTTGATGGACTCCGCGAGAGCATTGTCGCAACTATCCCCGGTGGTCCCGACCGAGGCATCGATTCCAGCCTCGACAAGTCGCTCGGTGAAAGCGACGGACGTGTATTGCGAGCCACGGTCGTTGTTAAACCGAATTCGGTTTAACAACGATGCGGGCTCTCAATATACGGCGGTAGCGTTCACTGAACACTTGGCCGCTGAAGGGATCCTGCCCTCAGTCGGATCGGTGGGCGATAGCTTCGACAACGCCTTGGCCGAATCGGTGAACAGCAGCTACAAGACCGAACTCATCGACCACCAGCCGCCGTATCCCGGTGCCGCCGAACTCTCGCTGGCAACCGCCGAATGGGTGGCTTTCTACAACCGGCAGCGACCGAATGGCTACTGCCAGGACCTGACTCCGGACCGGGCCGAAGCCCTCTATTACCATCGCCAACGGCACCCTCATACCGAGGAGGCACTCAGATAAGAGAACCTCCCGACATGCCGGGGTGGATCATAGTGCTTGTCGCCGTGGGTGCGACCGGCTTATGGGTTGCGCACACCAGCAGCATGATCACGGCCGTGGCCATCGTTGCCCTGGCTATACAGGCACTGCTGCTGCTCACCATTGACGCACGTTCTGCTCACGACATCGAGTCGGACGCAGCGACGATCCGGAATGCGGCGACGTTCGCACCCGCCGGGCCCGGGCGTGGTGGAACTATGCCTCATGCCGTAGCGCGGTAGCTACTCCTTCTGCGCCGTGAGCCGTTCGAGCAATGCCGTCGCAGCGGCGGTGACTAAGCCACGATTGCTGGTTATGGCAACGTCGAACCGCCGGTCACCGTCGCTGCCCCCGCGTCATCGACCACTTCTTTGGCCGCTAGCGCCACGGCCGTCGTTGCGCCTCGCACCAAAACGATCCACTGACTGTGCAACGGGTCGGTCGTGGATAGCGGTACGCCCCGAACATTGTCTGCTGGCTGCGGATTCACGTCACGTCCGAAGATGGTGACGATCGGGCAGCGAGCGGCAAGTTGTGTGTGGCGCTGCTGTGTTTCACCGGCGAAAATTCGGCTCGCTGCAAAGCGGTCAGAACCATGGGCGGGTCCGTGGCTGCAAGCGCCTGCTGCTCGAGGTGACGCGACAGTGCAAGGACGGTATCTTTGCGTTCCCGGCGGGGCGGCACCTGCGGCGTGCGCTTTGAGCCGGGCAGCAATCATTCGCCAGGGCTGGGCGCTTGAGAGTCACGGCTCACTTTCAGTCACATCTACCGCGAGCCGCGATCCTCTTTCTGTCGCCCGGAGTTCACGTCGCCGAAGCGGGCCGCCGTACGCCCGGTGTCAGCTCCTGCTCAATCACGTGCGGAGCGCGCCGCATCGAACTCGGCCGGGTACCACGAACGGATATGCATCCCTCGATGCGGAAGTCCACCTCGCCTGAACCTCAGGACTCTTGATCTGATCGAGGCGAGCCGACGAGGTCCCGCTCGTGCTGCGTGCGAGCCTCGAGTTCGCTCTCGTCGAGATGCTTGGATTCCTTAGCGTGCTCGCGGTGATCGGGGTGCACGTGCTCGGTGGGCACCATCACTTCGTCGAGGTCGGGTTGTTCATCGCGTGTCATCTACGGTTCGTACCCACATTATTCGCAAATGCACGCGGCACAATGTGCGTCGCTCAGGCGATGTCTAGGCGCGTGCGACGACGCGAACTGGCCAGGCTGACCGGTGGCGAGGCAGCACGGGCCCTAACTGGCACGGTCGACGGGCGTAGCATCCGCCGTCGACTTCACACCTGCGGTAGCACGCGTGTGCTCGGGCGCCCGCTCCGTTGATCGTTAGAAATTGAGGGGTGTTCCCACTGTTGCCACGCTCGATGAACCGTCCATATCTCCGACGCTTAGATTCGCTGCCGATGGGTTAACCCCTGCCCGTGATGAGACCGCCTTTCGTGCGATCGCAGTTTGCGGCCGATCTGTCCGCAGCAACCGCGCTTCGGAGTGACCTGGATCAGTGGTTGTATGAAGCGCTAGGGCTGCCAGCCGCGATTCGCTACGACGTCGTCTTGGCCGCCTACGAGGCGATGGCCAATGCGGCCCTCCACGCCTACCGAGACGTCGCGCCGCCCCGCACCATGGGTGTGGAGGTGCGCTACGACGCAACAACCGGTGTCCTGGCTGTGACGGTGACTGACCATGGCCGGTGGAGGGAACAAGACACCACGGACAGTGGACACGGGCGGGGTATCACGTTGATGAGGGGCCTAGCCGACCGCTTGTCCGTCAATACCTCCCTCAACGGCACACGCGCCGAGATGACGTGGACGAGCTGCCCGATTCAGCCCGAGCGATCGTCCACCCTCCTCGACGACACGGCGGGCAAGTAGCAACCGCCCGCGAGGAGTCAAAACAGCGTCAGCGTGGGCCACGAAGGCCTCCTGGTGTTGCGGGTGGAGTGGTAGCAGCTCCACTCCACGTCAGGAGGCCTTCACCAACAACGACAGCTACAGCATGTCGTCACACTTCCTCAACCAACCTGCCTGGGCAGTACAGCTGATATGTAGGCATCCTTTGTCGGTGTGTCGAGGAACCGCTGAGGTCTGCGCTATTACTTCTAATGTCCTGAGCCGTTAATTCGTCGGCTCTTGTTGGGATGGGGGATGCCGTCGCCGCATGCCACCACGATCGTGGTGACCGACGATGAACGTGCCGAGCTGGAGGGCTGGATGCGAAGGCGCAACAGTGCGGCCGGGTTGGCGCCGCTGCGCGCACGAATCGTGTTGGCGTGTGCCGATGGTGGTAGCAACGTCGAGGTCGCCGACGGGCTGGAGTTGCATCGCGGCACGGTCAGCAAGTGGCGTAGCCGTTTTGCCGAGAAGCGTTGCGATGGGTTACTCGACGAACCAAGGCCGGTCGGCCGCGGGTCGTGGATCGTGGATCGTGGGTGACGATCAGTGATCTACGAGTCGCGCTTAGAGCTTTCCACGCTGTTTGGCTGATTTCGATCCCGCGGTTATTCGCGTCGTCGCGCAGCCGTTCCGGCTGAGTGCGGTAGTGAGAGGCCGGATGCGACGCCATGTTCCAGACTTTCTGTGCGGGGAGCGGGTCTGGACTCACCATCTTGATGTGGTTCGCGCGCAGCGACTTGCCGAAAGCCCGAAGATTCAAATGCTGTGCGACTAGACGCGCGAAGTGCTCCGTATCCAGCTCGTCCGCCTCGAATGCCACGACGAGGTTCTCCTTGGCTGCGGCGAGTTTGGCGCCGCCGGCTGCCCGGATGACGATGTCGTCGCGCCACAACCGGAAGTTCACCGGTTGTACAGCGGGAAGTCCGTCCTCGGTGAACACACCCGTCCCACCCGAACACCCTGCAAGAGGTCCAGACACTGCCTGCGGTTAAGGACGTCGAGTTGTTGCCCTTTCGACATGGGTCAGTCTCCTTGCCAGGTTCGGGATCATCCTGTCCGATGTGATCGCTGTCCGCCATTCGACGGCGCGCGGAAGGGGCATAGGTCCCTGGTGTCCCGGCCGAGACCGGCGGACAGCCGGCCGCCGCCGGAACACCGTAGCCTGAAGCGATGCCGGTTGAACCTATTACCGTCCTGTCTGAAGACGAGAGCTGGAACCTGCTGGCCGGGGTGACGCTTGGCCGCCTGATCACCACCCTGCACGGGCAGATCGAGATTTTCCCGGTCAACTTCGTCGTTCAACACCGCACTGTGCTCTTCCGAAGCGCCGAGGGCACCAAACTGCTCAGCGCAGCGATGAACGACGAGGTGGTGTTCGAGGCCGATGATCACAACGTCGCCCGGGGATGGAGCGTCATCGTGCGGGGTTCCGCCCACCTCCTCGGTACCTTCTCCGAGATTGAGGAGGCCGAGCGCGCGCAGCTCCTGCCCTGGACCGCCACACTCAAACAGTATTTCGTGCGCATCACCCCACGGCAGATCAGCGGCAGGGGTTTCCACTTCGGCCCGGAACCAGATCTGTACTCGTCGTTTGCCTAAAAGCTGTATCGGCGCTGGGTGAAGCGCAAGACCAACGCAGCGGAGCCCATTTCGGCGGCGATGGCACCCGACCCGACAGGTTGTCTGCGACAGGTCACTCGCGGATTGCATTGCAGTAAACCCGGAGTGGTGATTGGATTGGCCAGGTGAGCACGCCGACAACACGGGATACCGGTGGACGCCCAGCAGTGAATCTCGCGCTCGCCACCTGGGTCTCGGCCATCAACTTCTGGGCCTGGAACATGATCGGCCCGCTGTCCACTTCGTATGCCGGCGACATCTCGCTGAGCAGCACCGATGCGTCGCTCCTGGTGGCCACGCCGATCCTGGTCGGTGCGCTGGGGCGCATCGTCGTCGGCCCGCTCACAGACCGGTTCGGTGGGCGCGTCATGTTCATCGCCATCTCGCTGGCGTCGATCGTGCCCGTGGTGGCCGTCGGTGCCGCCGGAGCGGCAGGTTCCTATCCGCTCCTGGTGGTGTCGGGGTTCTTCCTGGGCATCGCCGGCACCGTCTTCGCGGTCGGCATCCCGTTTGCGAACAACTGGTACGAGGCTTCCCGGCGTGGTTTCGCGACTGGCGTGTTTGGCATGGGAATGGTCGGCACTGCGCTCTCGGCGTTCTTCACGCCGCGGTTCGTCAACTGGTTCGGCTTGTTCACCACCCATGTCATCGTGGCCGTCGCGCTGGGTCTGACCGCGCTGCTGTGCGTTCTGCTGATGCGCAACGCGCCGGGATTCCATCCCAACACCGACCGGGTGCTGCCGAAGTTGAAGACCGCCGCGAAGCTGCGGGTCACCTGGGAGATGTCGTTCCTGTACGCGGTGGCGTTCGGCGGTTTCGTCGCGTTCAGCAACTACCTGCCCACCTATATCAAGACCATTTACGGGTTCTCGGCGGTGGATGCGGGAGCGCGTACAGCCGGCTTCGCGCTGGCGGCGGTGCTGGCCCGGCCGGTCGGCGGCGCGCTGGCCGACCGGTTCGCCCCCAAGTACGTGGTGCTGGCGGCCTTCGCGGGCACCGCGGTGATGGCGTTCGTCGCAATCTTCCAGCCATCGCCGGACCTGTGGTCGGCGGCGACATTCATCGCGCTCGCCGGCTTCCTCGGCGTCGGCACCGGTGGTGTTTTCGCCTGGGTGGCGCGCCGCGCGCCGTCCCGGTCGGTCGGCTCGGTGACCGGAATCGTCGCCGCGGCCGGCGGGCTGGGTGGCTACTTCCCGCCGCTGGTGATGGGCGGCACCTATGACTCGTCCGAGAACGATTACACCGTCGGTCTGTCGCTGCTGGTAGTGACCGCCGTCATCGCGCTGGTCTTCACCGCGGCGCGGTTGCACGCCCACGAACCGGCACCGTCGGCCAAGGAGCCCACGCCATGACCACGACACCTCCCCGCACCGGTGGCCGCATCGAGGAGCTGCTGGAGCGCAGCGGCCGATTCTTCACGCCGGGGGAGGCATCGGGCGATGGCCGCACCGTCCACCGTCAAGGCGGCCGCGAAGGCGACGTCTTCTACCGTGACCGCTGGAGCCACGACAAGGTGGTCCGTTCCACCCACGGCGTTAACTGCACCGGGTCGTGTTCGTGGAAGATCTACGTCAAGGACGGCATCATCACCTGGGAGACCCAGGAAACCGACTATCCGTCGGTGGGGCCGGACCGGCCGGAGTATGAGCCGCGCGGGTGTCCCCGTGGCGCCGCGTTCTCCTGGTACACCTATTCACCGACGCGGGCGCGTTACCCTTATGCCCGCGGGGTCCTGGTGGAGATGTACCGCGAGGCCAAATCCCGACTGGGCGATCCGGTATTGGCATGGGCCGACATCCAGGACGATTCCGAGCGCCGGCGCCACTACCAACGCGCACGCGGCATGGGTGGACTGGTCCGGGTGTCCTGGGCGGAGGCCACGGAGATGATCGCGGCGGCCCACGTGCACACGATCAAGCGGTACGGCCCCGACCGGATTGCGGGGTTCTCGCCGATTCCCGCGATGTCGATGGTGTCGTTCGCGGCGGGCTCGCGGTTCATCGAACTGCTCGGTGGCGTGATGACGTCGTTCTACGACTGGTACGCAGACCTGCCGGTGGCCTCCCCTCAGGTCTTCGGGGACCAGACCGACGTCCCCGAGTCCGGAGACTGGTGGGACGCCTCCTATCTGATGATGTGGGGCTCCAACGTGCCGGTGACCCGCACCCCGGACGCACACTGGATGACCGAAGTCCGTTACCGGGGGACGAAGGTCGTCAGCGTCAGCCCGGACTACGCCGACAACACCAAGTTCGCGGACGAATGGATGCCGTGCGCGGCGGGTACCGACGGCGCTCTGGCGATGGCCATGGGCCACGTCGTGCTCTCGGAATACTTTGTCAAGCAGCGGGTTCCGTTCTTCATCGACTACACGCGCCAGTTCACCGATCTACCGTTCCTGGTCAAACTCGAGGACCGCAACGGTCAACTGGTGCCCGGAAAGAACCTCACCGCAGCCGATCTCGGCGCAGGGGTGGCGGCACAGGAGAACTCAGCGTTCAAACCGGTGCTGCTCGACGGTGTCACCGACACGGTGACGGTGCCGCAGGGTTCGCTGGGTTTCCGTTACGGCGATGACGGGGTGGGCAAGTGGAACCTCGACCTCGGCGACATCTCGCCCGCGCTGACGGTGTTGGACGCCGAGGCCGGGGAGGTGGCGCTGGTCGCGCTGCCCCGCTTCGACACCTTCGACGGGCACGGCGAGACGCTGAGCCGCGGAGTGCCGGTGCGCCGGGTGGGCGAGCACCTGGTGTGCACGGTGTACGACCTGATGTTGGCGCAGTACGGGGTCGCCCGCCCCGGGCTTCCTGGTGCCTGGCCTACCGGTTACGACGATCCCGACCACCCCTACACCCCGGCGTGGCAGGAGCAGATCACCGGAGTGGCTGCGACCCAGGCGATCCGGATCGCCAAGGAGTTCGCGCGCAACGCCGAAGAGTCCGGCGGCCGCTCGATGATTATCATGGGCGCAGGCATCTGCCAGTGGTTCCACGGGGATGCCACCTACCGAGCAGTGCTGACGCTGGTGTTGCTCACAGGCGCGATGGGCCGCAACGGCGGCGGCTGGGCCCACTACGTCGGGCAGGAGAAGTGCCGCCCGGTCACGGGGTGGTCGGCGCTGGCCATGGGCACCGACTGGTCCAGGCCGCCACGGCAGATGCCGGGCACCTCCTACTGGTACGTCCACACCGATCAGTGGCGCTACGACGGCTACCGGGCTGACGCGCTGGCCAGTCCGCTGGGCCGCGGCCGGTTTCGCGACCGGCACACCATGGACGTGCTCGCCTCCTCCACGGCGATGGGGTGGAACCCCTTCTACCCGCAGTTCGACCGGTCCAGCCTCGACGTCGCGGACGAGGCAACGGCCGCCGGGCAGGATGTCTCCACCTACGTCACCGGCCAACTGGCGCAAGGTCAGCTGAAACTGGCCGTCACGGACCCGGACAACCCGGCGAACTGGCCGCGGGTGTTGTCCGTCTGGCGGGCCAACCTTCTCGGTTCGTCGAGCAAGGGCAACGAGTACTTCCTGCGGCACCTTCTCGGCACCGACTCGAACCTCCAGGCCACGCCCACACCGGAGGCGTTGCGGCCCAACGACGTCTCCTGGACCGACGACATCCCCGAGGGCAAACTCGACATGTTGATGTCGATCGACTTCCGGATGACCTCGACCACACTGCTCTCCGATGTGGTGCTGCCTGCTGCCACCTGGTACGAGAAGTACGACCTGTCGAGCACCGACATGCACCCCTTCGTCCACGCCTTCACCCCCGCCGTCGACCCGCCCTGGGAAAGCCATTCCGACTTCGAGGCGTTCGGCGCGATCGCCAGGGCTTTCAGTGTGCTGGCGGAGAAACACCTCGGTGTCCGCAGCGACGTGGTGCTCGGTGCCATGCAGCACGACACGCCCGGGGCGATGGCGTATCCCGCTGGGACCGAACATGATTGGCGCACAACGGGGGAGACCCCGGCGCCCGGGAAGACTCTCGGCCCGCTGGTGGTGGTGGAGCGCGACTATCCGGCGGTCGCCGAGAAGTGGGCGACGCTGGGACCTTTGGTTGAGCGCCTGGGATTGACCACCAAGGGCATCACCTTCCGTCCGGACCGGGAAGTCGACGAGCTGGCTGCAAAGTTCGGGGTGATGAACTCCGGTCGGGCGGTCGGCAGGCCGGCGATCAACACCGCCGAACGAATGGCCGAGGCCATCCTGGCATTGTCGGGAACCACCAACGGCCGTCTGGCGGTGCAGGGTTTCCGCGAGTTGGAGCGACGCACCGGGCGGCCGCTGGTGCACCTGGCCGAGGGTAGCGAGGAGCGGCGGATCACGTTCGCCGACACCCAGGCCCGGCCGGTTCCGGTGATCACCAGCCCGGAATGGTCGGGCAGCGAGACCGGTGGCCGTCGGTACGCGCCGTTCACCGTCAACATCGAGGAACTCAAGCCGTTCCACACGCTGACCGGACGGATGCACTTCTATCTCGACCACGATTGGCTGGAGGAACTCGGCGAACAGTTGCCGATTTACCGTCCGCCGCTGGACATGTCGCGGTTGTTCGGAGAGTCGGCGGTGGGCGCCCAGGATGGGGTGGGGCTGACGGTGCGCTATCTGACGCCGCATTCGAAGTGGTCCATCCACTCCGAGTACCAGGACAACCTGTTCATGTTGTCGCTGTCGCGCGGAGGCCCGACGATGTGGATGAGCCCGGCAGACGCCGCGAAGATCGAAGTTCGCGACAATGATTGGGTGGAAGCGGTGAACCGCAACGGTGTGTTCGTGTGCCGCGCGATCGTGTCGCACCGCATGCCCGAAGGGGTGGTGTTCGTCTATCACGTGCAGGAGCGCACGATCGACGTGCCGTTGAGCGAGACCACCGGAAAGCGCGGTGGAATCCACAACTCGTTGACCCGGCTGCTGATCAAACCCAGCCACCTCGCCGGTGGGTACGCCCAGATGTCGTTCGCTTTCAACTATCTCGGTCCGACGGGTAACCAGCGCGACGAGGTGACGGTCGTGCGGCGACGCAGTCAGACGGTTGAGTACTGATGCACCGAGCCAAGGATGAGCGAGGTAGGCGATGAAAGTCATGGCGCAGATGGCGATGGTGATGAACCTCGACAAATGCATCGGGTGCCATACCTGTTCGGTGACCTGCAAGCAGGCATGGACCAACCGGCCGGGCACGGAGTATGTCTGGTTCAACAACGTCGAAACGCGTCCGGGGCAAGGTTATCCGCGCACCTATGAGGATCAGGAGGAGTGGCGCGGCGGATGGGTACGCGACCGCAAGGGGCGGCTGCGGTTACGTGACGGCGGCCGATTCTCCAAACTCCTGCGGATCTTCGCCAACCCCAAGATGCCCAGCATCGACGACTACTACGAACCGTGGACCTATGACTACGAGAACCTGACGAATGCACCGCTCGGCGGGAACATGCCGGTGGCGCCACCGCGCAGCCTGATCAGCGGTGAACCGATGAAGATCGAGTGGTCGGCGAACTGGGACGACGACCTGGGCGGGTCCCCGGAGATCTTGTCCGGTGACCCGGTCCTGAAGAAGGTCAGTGAGCAGGTCCGGCTCGAGCTTGAGCAGACCTACATGTTCTATCTGCCGCGCATCTGCGAGCACTGCCTCAACCCGTCGTGTGTCGCGTCGTGTCCGTCGGGTGCCATGTACAAGCGCTCTGAGGACGGCATCGTGCTGGTCGACCAGGATCGCTGCCGCGGCTGGCGGATGTGTGTGTCGGGGTGTCCGTACAAGAAGGTGTATTTCAACCACAAGACCGGCAAGGCCGAGAAGTGCACGTTCTGCTACCCGCGCATCGAGGTGGGACTGCCGACGGTGTGCTCGGAGACCTGTGTAGGCCGGCTGCGGTATCTGGGACTGGTGTTCTACGACGTCGACCGGGTGCTCGAAGCGGCGACAGTGGAGAACGACGCCGACCTCTACGAAGCGCAGAAGTCGATCATCCTGGACCCCAGAGATCCCGCGGTGCTCGCAGGCGCACGAGCCGAAGGCATCTCCGAAGAGTGGATCGAGGCGGCCCAGCGCTCACCGGTGTACGCCCTGATCCACAAGTACCAGGTTGCGTTGCCGCTGCACCCGGAATACCGGACGATGCCGATGGTCTGGTACATCCCGCCGTTGTCTCCGGTGGTCGACGCGGTCGCCCGCGACGGCCATGATGCGGAGGAGCTTGGCAATCTGTTCGGCGCGCTCGAGGCGCTGCGGATCCCGATCGAGTACCTCGCCGGACTGTTCACCGCCGGCGACACCGCGGTGGTCGAGGGAGTCTTGCGCCGGCTGGCCGCAATGCGCTCCTATATGCGCGACATCAGCCTGGGCCGCGACACCCAGCCGCACATTCCGGAGGCGGTCGGCATGACCGAGGAAGGGATCTACGAGATGTACCGGCTGCTGGCGCTGGCGAAATACGAAGAGCGCTACGTTATTCCGACCGCGTACGTCGCCGATGCGCATGCGCTGGAGTCGCAGGCGCTCGAAGAGCCGGGCTGTTCCCTGTCGTTCGAAGGTGGGCCGGGCATGTACGACTCGGGGCCGTTCGGCGAGGCCAGCGGCGGCCCGGTGCCGGTGGCGGTGGAGAGTTTCCACGCCTTGCGGCACCGGCAGACCAGCGAAGGTATCGCGGTCACCGAGGAGCGTCCCTCGCGGGTGAATCTGCTCAACTGGGACGGTCGCGGCGAGCCCAGCGGGATTTTTCCAGACAAGGGACCGAGCTGATGAAACTGCTTAAACGTCAACGGGAATCGACGCTGGAGCATCGGCTTGTGTGGCAGACGGCCGCCCTGCTGCTGGCCTATCCCGACGAGCAGTTCGCCGAACGTCTGGCCACCGCCGACGAGCTGCTGGCCCACGTCTCGGGCAGCGTCGCCGATCTGCTGGGCACCACGGTCGCCGAGCTGCGGGCCCTCGAGCCGATGCGCGCAGCCGTCGGCTACGTCGACACGTTCGACATGCGGCGCCGCTCGACGTTGTATTTGACCTACTGGACCGCCGGTGACACGCGCAATCGCGGCAGTCACATGCTGGCATTCACCCACACCTACCGCGAGGCGGGGGTCAGCCCGCCGGAGCGCGAAGCCCCCGACTATCTACCGGTGGTGCTCGAGTTCGCCGCGACGGTCGACCCGGCGGCGGGGCGACGTCTGCTCATCGATCATCGGGCGCCGATCGATCTGCTGTGCGACGCGCTGCGGCACGCCGGCTCGCCTTACGCGCACGCGGTGGCCGCGGTGTGCGAGACACTACCGGTGCGCACCGATCGGGACGCTCAGCGCGCGTTGCAGCTGGCCGCCGCGGGCCCGCCCACCGAATCTGTGGGCCTGCAACCGTTCACATTGACCGTGCCGCCGCGGCGCGTCCAGGGGGAGTGACATGTCGGGTTGGGAGATCTTCTGGGACGTCGTCCCGTACGTGACGCTGACGATCGTGGTGGTCGGCATCTGGTGGCGCTACCGCTACGACAAGTTCGGCTGGACCACCCGCTCGTCGCAACTGTACGAATCCCGGCTGTTGCGCATCGGCAGCCCGATGTTTCACTTCGGGATCCTGGTGGTCATCGTCGGGCACATCATCGGGCTGGTGATCCCCGAAACGTGGACCGCGGCAATCGGACTCAGCGACCATGCCTACCACGTACAGGCGATGGTCCTCGGCGCCATCGCCGGTGTCACGACACTGACCGGTATCGCGCTGCTGATCTTCCGTCGCCGCACCACAGGTCCGGTCTTCTCGGCCACCACCGTCAACGACAAGGTGATGTATCTGGTGCTGGTGATGGCGATCATCGCTGGACTGGCGTGCACGCTGATCGGCGCGACGCCCGTCGGGGCCGAGCACGACTACCGCCAAACCGTCGCACCGTGGTTCCGGTCCATCTGGATCCTGCAGCCACGCGGAGACCTGATGACGCTGGCACCGGCCTGGTTCCAGATTCACGTGATGATCGCGCTGGTGCTGTTCTGCCTGTGGCCGTTCACCCGGCTCGTGCACGTATTCAGCGCGCCCATCGGTTACCTGTTCCGGCCCTACATCGTGTACCGCAGCCGCGATCTTTCCGACAGCGGTGACCTGGTCGGATCGAGGCCACACCGACGCGGATGGTAGAGGGACGGACAGCAATCGCTGGGTAAGGATCGGCAACAGCACGTCGTCGTCGGGCATGGGTCCCTCGATGACGGCGATGCCCGAATTGCCAGAATGACATGCGGGCCGGAGTCTTCCGCCTCGAGAAATCCTGCGTCCAAGCTCGTCAACTGATCAACAGCCTCGCCTCCGTCATATTCACAGAGCCGGTACCGGTCGAGCGCCGAACTCGGTCCCGAGTTCGAGCGCCTCGGCTCCCCGCAGGCGTCGGTGCATCGCTGTGGCGATTCTGACGGCCTGAACCTTCGCTCGGTCAGCGGCCGGACCTCGATACATCTCGTCCACAGTGGTGGTCCACAGGTCGAGCCAGCGCGCGAAGTGGCCGGCGTCCAACCGATGTTGCGCATCGAGTCGTCGATGAACATTCAGGGCACTGCCGTGGTAGAGGCCGGCGCGGAACAGGACCGTTTCCCAGAAGTCGCACATCACCGCGAGATGGGACTCGAGTCCGGACTCCCGCAACTCGGTGAATGGTTCGGCGAGCACATCGTCGGTTAAAGCGCTGCCGTAGAAGCGGCGCAGCAGTGCCTCTATGTCGGCCCTGTCGGCGATGTCGATCACGGTGTGCCCGCCGTTGCTGGTGGCTTTCGGGCGACGATGGCTACGGCGGTCAGTGTGTTGCGATGGGCGCGGAAGGTCCGGCGCATGTTCAGGACTCGGCGGCGTGCGTCGGGTTGCCGCAGCAGATTCTTGGCGAACCTCAGTGCGCCCCAGACGCCTTCGTCGGAGATCAGCCGCTGTGGCTGGAGCAGTGCCATGGGTGCGGTTTCGATGTGCTCCACGATCAGGCCGTGGTCGGCGAGAAGCCGGCTCCACTCGGCGACGGTCAGCGGTCGTGCGTTGACCTTGATCGATTTTGCCAGTGCCTGACGGATGTCTGCCTTGACGTTGTCAGGAAGGTCGTCCGGCGCAAGCGCCAGTTCGTGGATGGCGTAACGGCCGTCTGGGCGCAGTAGGCGCGCTGCCTCGGCGATGATGGCGTGCTTGGTGTTGTCGCCTTGCATGGTCAGCATCGCCTCACCGATGACGATGTCGCTGCTGGCGTCGGGCAGGCCGGTGTGCGCGGCATCGGCGATCCGGACGTCGCCGTGCCCGGAGACGATAGAGCGGGCGGTCTTCGCCGCGTCGTTGTCCTGCTCGACCCCCACATAGGAGCGCGGTCGACGGCTGATGATCTCGCCCGCGGTGCGCCCCAGGCCCGGCGCCAATTCGACGACGTCACTGCCGCTGATTCTGGCGAGGGCCAGCATTCTGTCGGTGAGCTCCACTCCACCCGGACGCAGTACACGCTTACCCAGCCTGGCCAGCAGCCAGTGGCCTTGAAGGGCATCGTCGGCGCGAGTCCTCGTTGACATCGGTCCTCCTCTAGTTTTTACAAGTTCCGTTGTATAAACTCTAGACCATGAAAGAGCCATTCGGTAGCCCAGAGGGCGGGGCGATCCGCGGGGACCGCGACGAAGTCGGTCGCCGCGAAGCAGTACTGGCCACACTGAGGGAAGGGGGCGCCGCGATGCCCATCGCGGCCATGGCGAAGCGCCTTGACGTGCATCCGAATACGGTGCGGTTCCACCTTGAGGTTCTGGTGGCCAACGGCCGCGCGGAACGCGTGGAACCTGATCAGCGCGGCCCCGGTAGGCCACCGCTGCTGTTCCGGGCGGTTCGGCGGATGGACCCCGGTGGTTCGCGGCGTTACCAGGTGCTCGCCGAAATTCTCACCGTCAGCTTGGCTGGTGAACGCAACGCCGGCGCGAAGGCCCGCGCTGCGGGTCGGATGTGGGCGCGCCGGGTGACGCAACCGGTGAGCAGCCCGCCGAACTCGGGGGAGTCGGTCGATCGCCTGGTGGATCTGCTCGCCGAGCTCGGCTTCGCCCCGCAGCGGCAAGAAGATGACGGTGAGCAGCGAATAGGGTTGCGGCACTGCCCGTTCCTGGAGGTAGCGCAGGGTGCGTCGTCGTTGGTGTGTTCTGTCCACCTGGGGCTTATGCAAGGGGCGCTGGAGGCCTGGGATGCGCCGGTCACCGTCGACCGGCTGGAGCCCTTCGTCGAGCCCGGTCTGTGCTTGGCGCACGTCGCTTCCAAGGTGGTGGCGTGATGAGCCTCGGTTCGGCGATAGGGGCCGCTGCGATGTTCGTCTGGCTCGGGATGGTGATTGCGATCTCCTTCCTTGAAGCGCCGCTGAAGTTCCGCGCTCCCGGGGTGACCGTGCCGATCGGGCTTGGCGTCGGTCAGTTGGTGTTTCGCGCCCTCAACACCGCCGAGGTGATCTTGGCCGTCACCGTCGTCGTTGCCGGGGCGGTCGATCGTCCACCGGTGGTGGTCGTCGTCGCGGTGGCGATCGTCGTCACCGCGCTGTGCGCCCAGTTGCTGGGCGTAAAGCCCCGCTTGGCCCGTCGTTCGGAGGCGGTGCTGGCAGGTCAGCAAGCTCCGCGATCCGGAGCGCACCACGTCTACGTGGTTTTCGAGGTGGTCAAGGTGATCGCGCTGTCAGCAGGCGGAATGGCCATTCTCGTCTCCGGCAGTTGAACAAAGGAAACAATGTGGAATCCATCTCTCTGACCGAACTGGCTGCACAACAGCTGGCAGCTGCCCGCGAGGCACATAGCGGCCGAGCTGCGCGCACCGTCCACGGGGGACGTGATCTCGAATTGCGGCAGACCGTGCTGGCTTTGGTGGCCGGTCAGGAACTGGCCGAGCACAACAGTCCAGGGGAGGCGACCCTGCATGTACTGCACGGTCGGGCCCGGCTGACGACTGAGTCCGATGCGTGGGAAGGGCAGACCGGTGACTTCGTCATCATCCCGCCTGAACGGCACGCGCTGATCGCGATTGAGGATTGCGTCGTTCTTCTGACTGTGGTTGCCCGGCATCCTCGATGAGTCGTTCGACTGAGCGTGCCGCGGTAACCGTGCAGAATTCGACAGGCGGGGGTGCATCATCGAGGTGACCGAGACCGGCGAATCCGATTGGGACCAGTACGCTCCCGAGGTACTCGCCGACCAGATCGCTGCGTATGACCGCATGCGCCGTCAGTGCCCGTGGCGTACGACGTATCAGGCAACTGGGCGGTGTTCAGGCACGCAGACGTTGTGCGGGTGCTCGACGAGCACCACACGTTCTCCAACGTCGTCTCCCGTCACGTGGCCGTTCCGAACGGGATGGATCCCCCGCAGCACACGGCTTTCCGGGCGATTGTGGACCGTTATTTCACGGCGGACAGGATGATCGCGTTGGAACCGGTGGTGCGCGCGATCGCCGCCGAGATGATCGATGGCCTCCCGCGCGGTGAGGACGTGGAGGCGATGGCAGCCCTTGCTGAGCCGTATGCGAGCCGTGCCCAGTGCGGGTTTATGGGTTGGCCGGAAGCCTTGCACGAGCGAATGCAGCGATGGACCAAGGACAATCATGCGGCCACCCACGCCCAGGACCGGGAGGCGATGTCTGCGGTGGCATCGGCATTCGACGGGCATATCCGCGAGCAGCTCGAGGCCCGGCGAGCGGCTGGCTCAGATGCTCCGGACGATCCCACTACCGAACTGCTGAGCGACCAGGTCGACGGCCGCGCCATCACGGACGCTGAAATCGTGTCCATCGTGCGGAATTGGACCGTCGGCGAACTCGCCACGATCGCAGCGAGTGTCGGCATCATCCTGCACTACCTGGCCACTCACCCAGACGTTCAGCAACGGCTGCGCGCCGATGTCTCGCTCATCGAGCGAGCGACCGACGAGATCTTGCGCATGCGCGCCCCACTTGTTGCGAACAGGCGGCGCACCACGAGAACCGCCGGTCTCGGTGCACGGACCATCCCGGCCCGGGAACCGGTCATGGTGGTGTGGGCGTCGGCGAATCGTGACGAGGAAGTCTTCGGCGATCCAGACCTTTTCGATCTGGACCGCGACCTTCGCCTTAACCTGCTCTACGGCAGGGGAATCCACGTATGCCCCGGCGCGCCGCTGGCCCGCCTCGAGCTTCGGGTGATCGTGGAGCAGCTGTTCGCCGACACCACCGACATCGGACCGGCAGCCGACGCGTGCGCTACGAATGCGGTCTATCCGGCCTCGGGTTTCGCCACCCTACCCCTGCGGTTCGCATAGTGCGCCACGCCAGGCGGACCGCATAGAGTTCGAGTAAGCGCGTTTCAGGGCGGGAGAACTCTCGTCCGAGCAGAGAGGTTGATCGCAATGTCCAAAGGCCAACAACTAGATGTGCTGAATCGACGGCAGTGTCTGGATCTGCTCCAACACGTGCGTGTGGGCCGGCTGGTCTTCACCGAAGACGCACTACCCGCCGTGCACCCGGTCAACTTTGGATTGTGGCGTGACGACATCGTCGTCCGCGTTGCCGGCGGGGCGAAGCTGACCGCCGCGACCGAAAATTCTGTCGTCGCCTTCCAAGCCGATGAGCTCGATCCCGACCTGCGAACGGGGTGGAGCGTGACCGTCGTCGGACACGCATCCCCAATCACCGAGATCGACGAATTGGTCGAAGTGTCGGGAACGTTCGTGCAGCCCTGGGTCGACGGCCGACGGGATCATTTCATCCGGATACGAGCGGAGAAGATGACCGGACGCCGGTTCAAAGAACCCGGAGCGCCGCAATATCGGAGTGCAGTCACATGAGTGCGTGAGCGCTGTCGTGAGTCGTTAATTCGTCGGCTCTTGTTGGGATGGGGGATGCCGTCGCCGCATGCCACCACGATCGTGGTGACCGACGATGAACGTACCGAGCTGGAGGGCTGGATGCGAAGGCGCAACAGTGCGGCCGGGTTGGCGCTGCGCGCACGAATCGTGTTGGCGTGTGCCGATGGTGGTAGCAACGTCGAGGTCGCCGACCGGCTGGAGTTGCATCGCGGCACGGTCAGCAATTGGCGTAGCCGTTTCGCCGAGAAGCGTTGCGATGGGTTACTCGACGAACCAAGGCCGGGTCGGCCGCGGGTTGTGGGTGACGATCAGATCGAAGCACTGATCACCGCGACATTGGAGACCGCACCCAAGGATGCGACACACTGGCCGACGCGGTCGATGGCTGATCCACCCCGGCATGTCGGGAGGTTCTCTTATCTGAGTGCCTCCTCGGTATGAGGG